>DASPIR010000020.1 GCA_035628995.1 Clostridia bacterium
ACGGTGGGAAAAAATATTCTGAAACATAAGTAATAATCGATAAAGAGTAAGTATCAAAACTCTCTAATGTCGCTATATATTATATAAAATTAACCGTGCAATTCCGTAGGAATCCGTGGAACATCCGTGTGTTCAGTGGTATCCGCTCCTCCGTTCCCCTGTGTCACATTATTCTACAAATGTGTAATCCACTAGATAAATCATTTCAAAAAATATCTCATTAATATTACCTAATAATGGCTATAATAATATAAAAAGCTGAAAGCCACTAAGTCTCCAGCTTGCTAAACACTATATATAACTTGACCATGCTTTAAAATCTCATTAAGAAATCCGCTTCCATCATTTTTTTCCTCCAACAGAACTGGTTCGATTCTATCATCTACGTTTCTTCTTAATTTATAAAGCATAGCTTCTGTTTCCAGAAAGTCATCATCAACTGCAACAACTATCACAGCTATATCAATATCACTTTCCTCTTTCCAGTTTCCTTTTGCATAAGAACCATATAAAACTATCTTTTGCGGCTTTATTTTCTCACTGACTAAAATTGCATATTGCATTGCCTTTTCTAAAACCTGGCTTTTATCCATATAAATAAAGCCTCCGTTTCCTCAATTATTCTATTGCATTTCTCTTTTGTCAATGATTTTAAAAGCTTATCCTTAACAGTTGGATATCTTGCTTCAATATTCAATGGTTCAAGTAAATCAATTGTATCCCTTTAGAGCCTTTTCTATTACTTGATGGCACATAAAGCCTACATATAAATACCGTTCTCCCAAAAGCATGACTTTAGCTGTTTCCATGTCATACTCTGCTAACTCAAGCCAGTATTTTTTCCTTTCTTGATTATCCATCATATCACTTCCCTATATATGTAAATCCTAATTTAATTGTACCATGTGTGCGTGTTAAATGAAATAGACAGAATTGTGGTTAATAGGAATGTGGCACCAAAGACAGATTGTCCTTTATCTTATTTTGTTAAAACTCGCCAAAAAATACCAAATTATGTTCAATCAAGGAGTGGTTAAACTATATATAAAGGATTTCAAAAGGAGTGTAATAAGAATGAAGCATTTTAAGCTTCCATTTATGATTTTTGTACCGCTTCTTGCTCTTACTATGTTTTCAATCAGCTTAAATAAAGTCAATGCCTATTCATATGATTTAAAAAACATTAAAACTTTAAGTATAGACACAACCGGAGATAACGTAGAAGAGCATATAAAAATACTTGCAGATGAAGAAAATAAAGGCTATATAGTGAAAATAGTACATGGTGATAATAAAGTTTATGAATTAAAACCTGATAAAGAGTTCGAGTTTTTAGCTCCTTATACAACATTTTGGAAACTAAATATTATAGTTGCTGATATAAATGCTGATTCTGTCCCTGAAATTATTACTTGGGGCAGCATGACGCACGAAAATCCAATTCATATTTTTAGATGGAATGGAACTGACTATGGAATCATCTTTAGTGGCTTTTATCAAGGGTTCGAATTCGAAGATATAACTGGAGATGACATTTTAGAATTTGTTATTGAAAATAGACTTTATGGAACAGGCTATGAAAGCATATATTATCAATGGCAAGACAATAAATATAGTAAGATTTTTTATGAATTTGATGGTTTTAGAGGCTTTCCGATAATAAATCAATTATTTGCCATTTTGCCTGTAACCCAACCATATTTATATACCAAAGACGTATTAGATAATATTTTTACAGACGAGTGGATCAGCAATAAAAATAACCTTAAATTATTGGAGGAATTCAACAAAGACTTATTAAATATTCAAATTGTTGAGTATGTAGATGCTAAAATAGAATATAAAAATAAAGTTCCAATTAAAGAAACATGGAAATTCAGAGTTAATACCTATAGGATAGTTGATACCACAGTATCCGTAAAAGTAGTGGCTATGATTGTTGATATGAAAATTATCAGTAGTATTGATGGTAAAGATATTTGGAGAATAGATAATATAAAGTTTGTAGAATGAAAAATGGTTTGTATTTCTATGGCAAATAACCTTCTTAAAGCATTGCTACGAGAGGGTTACTTCTTATTCAAAACAAAAGAGACAGTCCCTCTGCCTACAGAAAAATTCTATAGCAAAAAGAACCGTCCCCAACGCTTTCTTGGTACTTATGTTAGGTTTAACCCACTATCTATTATCTATCTTTTCCGGATACATATCATGGTAGCATAACCTTTTTGATGCTACTTCCACCCACTTTGTGTTTGGCTTCCCATAATTGCAAAACGGATCTATAGATATCCCACCTCTGGGTGTGAATTTCCCCCAGACTTCAATATATTTCGGTTCAAGCAGCTTTATTAAGTCCTTCATAATTATATTGATACAGTCTTCATGAAAATCCCCATGATTTCTAAAACTCAGCAAGTAGAACTTAAGTGATTTACTCTCCACTAACAGGTTATCCGGTACATAGGATATATATATCGTTGCAAAATCAGGCTGTCCGGTTTTCGGACACAGGCTGGTGAACTCAGGGCAATTAAACTTTACAAAATAGTCATTTCCCGGGTGTTTATTCACGAAGCACTCCAGTACGGCAGGATTATAATCATAATTATATTTTGTATCTTGATTGCCAAGTAAAGTAACACCTTGCAATTCTACATCATTTCTTCCACTCATTAGTTATCCTCCCTTTTACTTACTTTAATAATCTTAATTTTTTTAGATAGCCCGAACGATTCAATTTACCTAACTTTCCCCCTCAATTGCTTTACAAGAATAACTCCGACTATTCCAGGAATGATTTGCCCTATAATTAAGCTGACAGCAAGAATCATATATGGAACATGTATTAAGTAAGACAACCATATTGGAACAATCAAGCCCGGGATTAATATAATAGGAAGTGCAATTAACCAATCATTCAACTTATATTTTTTTATTATATATACAAGCAAAGAGGTTAAAATTCCTACAAACAATCCTCCAATCATATCAAAAATCCCCAGACCTCCCATCAGAGTGTTGCTCAAGAGGTTGCTAAGTCCCAATGGTACAATTAAGAAAGGGTAAATTGCACTTAATGCATAGATCGAAGTTGCCATTCTAATTTGAAATTGACCAAAAGCAAATCCTTGTGTAAGAATCATTATTGTTATGTACAGAGCCATAACGATTCCTGAAATTGTGATTTTTCTAACTGCAGAAACATTCATTTCTTACCTCCACATTTAAATACTTTTACTGTTTTGGAAAATAAAAAAGGACAGATTCTGTCCATAAACTCACACAACCAAGTATTAATAACTTACATTTGTATTTCTGAAGGTTTGCAAATAAAAAAAGGGTTATCCAACCCTAAACGCACAAACATACTATTAATACTTAATAGTTTTCCTAGTTTTGTTTACAGACAGGATGGTTACGAACTGTCTTATTCAATTTCATGGGTATTATATCATTATTTCAGCGCTAATACAATACGTCTCAGATATTCCCATTATTAATTGCAGTCAATAGGTTATTTCACCCAGATAACCCAATCTTAATTCCGAAATATCCCTATTGAACATTATGCAAAAGTAGTATTTTATAATTACAATTTATATTCTATTTATAAGGAGGCGGATATTCCTTGGCAGAACGTTATAATAAGATTCCATGCCAGCTAGGTAGGAGGGATTACAGCCTCAATTGTCTTGCCTTGATATTCAAACAATGCCAGGCTTTTGCGTTGTGGAGCTGCAATCACTATCACCGATTTTGTGTTTTCCAGCGTGCTTTCGCAGTCATAGTTGAAGTCCGTAATTGGAGCTGGTTTATGGCTGAAGTGGCGGCATCCTTCGCCAGGCTCTGTTCCTCAGAAGCTGTAAGGCGTCTGAAAACATGCCAGAATCCCGAATGCGGATGGTTTTTTTTAGATGAGAGTAAAAGCGGGAACAGAAAATGGTGCGATGAGACTTGTGCCACCCTTATGAAGGTAAGAAGATTCCGGCAAAAGCAAAAAGAAAATGATTAGGCCTGAGACTGTTAACCTAACTATCTTCAATATGGCGGCTATTTAGTAGTCAAGCTATCGAGAGGTCCCTGGTATTTCGTAAATATTGCTTACGCTTATTCAGTGCAGTTGTTTGGAATTTTACTTTCCGCTTTGTCCCAAGCCACTATATAGCTATGACCTTTGAGCAAAAAACCGAAGATGAGGGCAGGCTGAATAACCATCCTCAGCCTTGCTTTACCCACGTTCTAAAGATGGTAAAATCCTCATTATCGCATTCAGTGCACTTCCTCTGGATTCCTTCTCCATATATTATACTGTCTCCCTCCCGCCCCAGAATATTCCTGCCACTTTTCTCAAGTATATATATGGAGCCGCATTTACCACAGGTTAGCTTAAACATCCCCAAAGCTAATTACCCCCTTTGGCTTGCGAAGTCAGCTTTTTCTTCTCACCAGATATTAAATTCAAACCTGTTGAAAGAAGCTTAACAATGTCAATATCAGTTCTATATACCAAAGTTCTTAGTCCTGGAGTTTTCATCAACGTCATTAGTAGGTCAAAATCCTTGTTGGTAGCTGCATTCAATAATGGTCTGAGTGTTTTCAACTCCTCGCTCTTTTTATTAGAATCCTTCATTAGCAGATTAATGTCTGAGCCTTGAGCAATACTCCTGCCTGTCATTACACCAGACAATACTGCATTGAACTGTCCAAAACCCAGGAATGGCTCAGCTCCGCCCCCTGCAGCGCCTGCAAAGTAGATTTTCCCCACCTTGTTGGTGGTTACCGTTCCCGCATGGTGAGGCAATTCCCAGGATTCCAGCATGTTATATTTTTTTAAAATATCACGTGACTCCAGAAATCGATGCCAATAATTATTTAGCTCCTCATGTTCAATATTTTGAACCACATGCGCAATAACCGCTTTGTTTTTACTATAAGGAGCAGAGTATACGTAAACCCCCTTGGTAAGCTCATTATCCAGCCACATTTGTAAAGTACGGTCTTCAAAGTCTCCTTCAAAAATACCCCCCTTTACCCATGTTCGCATTATCTCCTGCCAAATTCCATATCGTGTGGGGGTTGACCAGTGACCGTCAGCCACAACGATATAATCAAACTCATTTTCCAAATCTTCAGGCTGCACAAAGCTGTTAAAGATAACCTGTGACTTGACTTGTGCACGAAGCTGGGTTTTTACATCGTTCTCTCCCATCCCACGAATCATAAAGCAGCCTAAATGCCCAGTAACAGTGACTTGATTATTGGGTGAGTAATGTATGACTTTTCGGAACTGATTCAGCGGTTTTAGCTTAATCCCTAATTTTTTATCCATATACTTAATAGGGTCTGAAGCCGGACGTGTAATCAGTCCTAAAAAAGCTGATACATGGGGTTGATTCTCACCAATAAAGCCATTCCGTTCAAAAATTACCGGATATATTCCATTCCTCTCCAATTCTATTGCACACGACAACCCAGCGGTTCCCGCTCCTATTATAGCGACTTTCATATCAAACACCTATATATTTCGCGAAAAACATTTTCATTCTTCATTCAAATTTCGCGTAAATATTCCCTTTATTATTATTGAATTCGCACTTTACCCAATAGGAATACTGAACTGCGTTCAATGTTCCTAATATTATTTATATTATTACCCAATTTGAAAAATAAAAGTAAAAAAGCCTTGAGTTTTCTCCTGAATATTTAACAAACCCAAGTAAAGAATAATACCTGATAAGTAACATTTATAATAGGAGCTTTTGAACATGTAGGATAAGATGTTACAAATTATATATGAGGATTTTAGAGGTGCAATATGTCAAGTTTATTCTGGTATATTTGCCTGACTGTCATCGGTGTGGGAATCGCCGCCTTTGCAATATATACGAAAAGACACGCTTTTAAAATATCAACACTTGCTGTATTCTATTTATTTACAGCAAGCGTTACTTGGATTGGCGAATTTACCGTACTTGGTATTTTTGATTCCTATGCATACAAGCCCGGTATATCTACAGACCCTTGGGCTGAAAACCTTGTAGGGCACCTTTTCCTCAATGTGTCTATGTTTCCTGCCGCTGCACTTCTGATGGTGACTTACTCTTTGGGCTATTTGGGGGTCTCCTTGATTACAGCGGCCTTCATCCTTATAGAGTATTTGTTTGTGAAACTGGGAATATATGAGCATCATTGGTGGAAATACTATATGTCGGGTATTAATACCGTTGTCTTTCTGGTAATAGTCACGAAATGGTTTGCTAAAATAAAACATGCACAATATAATATCCCACGATTATTTACATTCTACTTTGTTGGGTTTCTCATTATTCATACCCCCGCTCCCTTGCTCTTGCTTTTGGGAAAACAATATTATAGCTTGGGCTTGATTGATAAAATAGTTGGCAACATGTACAGATCCAGTATAATATTTATTTTTAGTTATCATCTGATTGAAATTGCCTTTTTAGTATTTTTTGTATGTGTCCTGGATAAGTGGTATTGGAAGCTGGTGCCGTTTATCATAGCCATTGTGGGGCAAAGAATACTAGCTAAAATGAACATATTGATTTTTATGGAAGGATGGAAGTTGATTTACACAATTATTATTTATACTGTATGTCTAGCAGCTTTTATTCTTATTGAAAAACATACGTTGAAACCAGATTAGCAATATGCAATTAATAAGCAAAAGGGACAAGGTATGTCCCCTTGTCCCTCTAAAAAGTATCAAATGTTACATATTCCCCAACCGGCTTTCTATAACCACGCATTCTCCTGTTTTTTGTATCTTCTTTTCCCATTGTAATCAGCAGCGCAGGTTCTAAGTTTTCAGGTATATTAAATATCTCACGCACCTTATCTGTTTCAAACCCTATCATTGGACAGGTATCCCATCCGAAATCCTTGGCGATAAGCACAAAAAGCATAGCTGATAAAGAAGCATTTCTAATCGCCTCATCACGCTGAAACTCTTTACCTCTGCCTTCATATAAGCCGGTTATACCTTGAATCAGTTGATTATACTCAAATTCTTGATATACTCCCAAATGCAGCATGCCAGAATAAATTTGTTCTGCATTCTTGTATGCTTCCTTATCTCCCAAAACAATTATAGCTGCGGATGCAGTATGTATTTTATATTGATTAAATGCTGCTGTTCTTAATTTCTCCTTTTTATCTGCGTCAGTTATAACAAGATAGTGTGCATGCTGCAGGTTATGGCATGATGGTACAAGCCTTAGCTGCTCAAATATCTCATTAAAATCCTCCGAAGGGATCTTAACACCTTCAATGAAATTATTGGCTGAACGTCTTTCGTTGATAATTGATTTTAAGTCTTTCATAATTAACTCTCCTATCATATTTAAGTATATTTTTGTTACTATTTGTAACCAACTTACTATATGTAATTATTGTACAATAAGGTACTTACTTTTGTCAAGTAAGTATGATAAAATAACTATGGGAGTTGATTATATGGGAAAACATGAATTATGTCCAAGGTATGAAATAGCTTTTGAATTATTGGGGAAGAAATGGACGGGACTTATTATCCGTTCTTTATTAAGCGGTCCAAAAAGATTCTCAGATATTTCCGGAATGATACCCAGCCTTAGTGCCAAAGTACTGACAGAGCGCTTTAAGGAGCTCGAGAGAGAAGGCATTCTTATTCGAAATGTTTATCCGGAAACGCCTGTGCGTATCGAGTATAAACTGACAGAGAAGGGAAAGTGCTTGGAATCCGCACTTGACGAAATCCAAAAATGGGCTGAGCAATGGGTGAGCTTATAAAACTATTAAAAGCTGCAGTTTTCAAACTGCAGCTTTCGTTTTTTCTTATTCTATCCTATTTGAAGCTTCTTATTGGATTGGCAATTCTGATTTTAGCATATCGCTATAATTGATTGAGTTCTCAGGTGTGACAACTGGCATTTCAATAGTCATATCCTTATTTATGTCATATGTCAGCATGCTGAAATCAAGACCTACATTATAAATGCCAGCACTTACATATTTGCTGTCTTTTAAGGTTTCTATGCTGTTTAGCTTAGCAACGTCAATAGCAAAATCTATGCTCCCTGACTGGCTTACTATATAACCACTTTCATCTACAGCATATTCCAGTGTTATACCTTTTTCCCCAAATATCTGTATGTTCTCAATCTGGTCCATTGCCTTGTTGAACTCTGCAAGCATTGCTGGTTTTTCCTTTTCATAATCAGCCATCAGTTTGTCAAAATCAGCTGTAGGACTCTTTACTCCCGGTGCAGATGCGGAAAACTTTTCAATAAGCTTAATGTAGTCAACTGCGAAGGCCATCGCATCCTTATTGTTTGCAAAATTGTTTACAGTGTACCTTATAAGCTTTTTAGCAGCCTTATCATCAAGCTTAACCTGATAAGCCTGAGCTTTTATCGTGCGGCCTGGTATTATTATATCTTTTGTACCTGCAGCAGTTATGAATTTGAAGCCGGGATCATACTGCGCCAGGTATTTTCCCATAAATGCAAGGGTCTTTTCTTGTAATTCCTTTGTAAGCTTCATTGTTTCTGCATAATCTGCCCCTGGCACCTGTCCAGTAAGCTCAGGAGTTTTCATCATCTCGCTTAAATCCATTACCATATATTCCATACCCGCCATTGATGGATCAGAAGCTGTAATTATTGCTGGAAGTTTTATGATCTCTTTTAGCCTGGGTGAACTGCCATTCAAATCCATATCTACCCAGACACCCATATCTATTGACATTCCAGCCATGAACATATTTACACCAGCCTGTGCTTTGGCTATAGTGTTATCAGCATTTGCACTCTGCTTCATTTTCATAGAAATCTTAGCACCATTAAGCATTGCTTTCGCCTGCGCAAAGCTTGCTTGTTCCTCTTCGCTTAGGCCTGTGGCATCCAATCTTAAAGTTAATTGCATATCATTCTGACTTGACTTTATGGATTGACTCTTCACCATTGCATCATAAAGCGCCTTGCCTTCAGCAGTAGATGTACAGCCCGAAAGCAAACTCACTACCATACACATTGTCATGATTAGTGCTGCTATTTTTTTAATATTTTTCATTAATACACCTCCATATACAATTTATTATATCACTTGCATGTTTCTATCTCAACTGACTAATTCTTACATTATTATTACATTTTACGCCTTTACTTATGCTTTTACCTATATACTAAATAGTGTGTGGAAATAGTAAAGGGACAGTCCATCCATGATCTGTCCCTTTTTCCCTATTGTGATATTTGTGAAGTAAGATTGTTTACTGCGGCATTGGCATTTGATGATGCCTGTACCTGAAGCTCCGATAGACCGTTCAAATTCTCAGCCACAGTTTCAACATTTCTTATCTCCAGCGCAAGCTGTGTAAGTATTTTGGTTATCTCCTTTGCAAAATCCTGACTGCTGGCAGCCATCTTCTGCACCTCATTTGCTACTACAGAGAAACCCCTCCCTTGCTCCCCAGCCCTGGCAGCTTCAATTGTAGCATTAATGCCCAATATTTTGGTTTGCTTTGATATATTGTTTACATATTGAATAATCCTGTCAGTCTCTTCTATATAATTAATAGAAGTTTTAGCTATTTCATTCAGTTTTTTATTAATAGCATAGGTACTGTCAATTGAATCTGTTATATTTTTTAGATGATTCTGCACTTGTTCTGAAGTTTCCTTAATAGCTGCAATCTGCTTATTCAGTTTCTCCAGCACTTCAATGTCCCTTCTGACAAGGCTCATAATAAGCAGTGCCCCAGAGGAATCGATTATTGTACATATGCTTCCGAACTTCTCATTCAATTCCTGCTTAACATTTTCATTGCCGGTTGCCTCTAAAATCAAATCCAGACCTGCAGTTTTAATATCTCCTATGGATTTTGAGTATTTGATGCCTAATTTCCTTGCAAGTATTATTCCCGGTGCGTCATCTCTGTTGTCTATTACCTGTACAATCGTAATTTCATCATTCTTTGAAAAAGACTCAATTATATTTTTTCCGCCAGTACCTGCTCCTACTATTGCAATATTCATAGGTCTATCCCCCCCTGTGATGATTTCCATCATAGTATCATGTGTCTTTTATAGAATATCAATTCTACTCCATTATGTAAATCATTTTATACCATTCTTGATCCTTGTTTACAAAAAATTGCAGCATCTCAGATGTTTGCGGTCAATTGTACCATCTACATCCAGGCGTCTCATCGAAGTGCCATAATATATGTCAGCCAGGCGCTTAAAACCCAGACGTGTAGCAGAGCCCATCAAGTATGCAGATTCCTTTGCATCACTTTTCCTACGTCTATTCAAGGCTTCGATAATTCCTTCAGCGTTTCTGATACCTATACCATGGCCATAATACATTCCTTTGCTAAGATCTATTGCATTCTCGCCCTGCCATTCAGGTGTGAGAGGGTTAACGTCAGGGTTTTTAAAATACCGACAGTCTCCCGGCAATATATCTGAAACACTTTGATAATGTCTGATTCCAAGATCACTGTCGAGATACCCCCAATTCATCAGATAAATACCTTGGAAAAGATCATTGAACTGTTTTTCAGAAAATATTCCGACAAGAGCTTTATAATAGATAATGACTATTGCTGTAGCGCATTCTGTCCCATATTTAATACTGTTATTATATATGTCTCTAATCGCATCAGAGGGCTTGATTCCATTCTTTAGCAGAAAGCCCCCTTCATCGGTACGCTCCCAGTAATCCGCATTACACATGGATTTTCGGAAGGTTCTAAAGGCGAATTTGCTTTTGCCAAGTTCTATAGCTGCATCAACTATATTCGCACGAAGATCCAACTCAAACTTTAATTGATCAAGGGTCGCATACTTATAAACCACACTGCTTAAAGACAGCTTATCAAGTGTTGTTCTTTGGACACTGCCCACCATGTAATGGAATCCCATGCTCCCTGAAGTAATATCACTACCTGAGATTTTAATCATACTACTTCCCCCATCCATAAGCTGGCGATTTCCACTTGCTCTGCAATCGGACGATGTATCCACGTATTCCAACGATGAATATCGTTATTATGTATCATATGTGAATACCCAGAAAGCATTATTTTAATATCATCATCCAATCCAATGAATTTTTCCAGCATCTTATGCTCATATTCAGTGAGAGGTTCTATGGTTCTACCGGTGTCTATAGAAACAGCTTTGCACAGATATTTGGCATACAGTATTACACGGTAAGGCTTAGGATTGATGGATTGTTGAAAGCTTTCCCCAGTAAAATACAGGTACGGATAGTTTCTTTCCAGCCAGTTCAAAACAATTGAATGCTGCCTTTCATAAGCTGCTGGCCTCTTTGTGTCTATGCCCGGAATGAAGCCCAATAGCTTTTGTGCAAGCCTGACATCCTCCGGTTGTTCGGATAACAGATGGGCGGCAATCAATATCAAGCCATAGGGATATCGGGATTCAAAAAAGGCCCAGATCAACTCATTATAGAAGTATCCTCTTCTATTTCTTTCAAATATCAGATCCGACATAACCTTCAGGACCGTTCTATCGCCATATACCTTAACAAGGAGTGCCGAGGAGGCATCCAAAACCTTATCATAATCATCCTCAAGCCCGTCATCAATAAATCCGGATATCAGAATCCACTTCAGAACTGAGCAAACTGTCTGTATATATTCACTTGATGAACATTTCATAGGCGGTATGCCCTTATTACCTAACAGAACTTCGTCTATAACACTGATGGCAATTTTATTCCGCAGGCTCAGATAATCAGAAAGGTTTAATGCCTCTATTTCAGGCCTGAGTATATACAAGCTGCCGAAATGCAAGTTTTCTTCATTGACTAAGCTGATTGCCGCCTTATAATCTTTTTTGCTCAATTCGCTAAAAAAAGCCTTTAATCCAGTCACACCCTGTTCAAACCTTATAGTGTCCAGAGTGTCTGGGGTATCTGTGTTGGATGCCATTCTAAATACATCTCCATATCAAAATAATACATTATATGAGATCCGGTTTATAATGTTACTCCGGCTATATAAATCGAAATATATATTTTAAATAATTAAAACCTCAGCAAAACTGTAAGCCGAAACCCCTCATCATAACATAAACTACAGAAAAATGTTTAAACTATTGTAGTCTGAATAAATATTCCATTTAAGTTAAACAGCATAGGATGTGATAATTTGTCTCCAAATGCCAAGAACAATACACCGGAATCCGAATTCCAAACGGAAGATAAGCTTTATAATACATCAACTGAAGTAACAAGTGATAATATACGCTCAATGCTTGGCAGCAATGCCGATTTCACAAGCCGGACATTCTTAATAAGAGATAATTCTAAGATACCTGCTACTCTGGCTTATATTGACGGCTTAGTTAACAGCAAATTAGTAAATGACAACATCTTGAAGCCCCTTGCTCAAGAGAAGCAATTTGACACCTGCAAGACAGCCGCAGATGCCATAGGGCTAATAAGTATGGGTATAGTATATTCATCCGCAATGAAGTTAAGGACAAACCTGAAGGACCTTATTGATGATATCCTCGAGGGCAGCATTGCAATAATATTCAACGATGCAAAAACAGCCTTCACCTTCGAGGCCAAGAGTGATCTTAAGCGTGCTATCTCTGAACCTGCGGCGGAAACTGTCATCAAGGGCTCGAAGGACTCCTTCGTTGAAGAATTAAGGACAAATACCGCATTATGCAGGAAAAAAATCAAATCCCCCTATTTGAGTGTAGAAGAGATTAGTGTAGGAAAACAAACAAAAACTACCATAGCGATAGTATATATGAAAAACATTGCCAATAGAAAGCTAGTAGACGAAGTGAAGCAAAGGCTCGAAGCCTTTGACATAAGTGCAACTCTTACGCCGGGTGTAATAGAGGAGCTGCTCGTTGATGATAAGTATTCAACATTTCCCCAGGTACAGTATACAGAAAGACCTGACAGATTTTGTATAAACATTGTCGAAGGACGCGTAGGAATCATGATTGAAAGCGTGCCCACTACTTATATAGTCCCGGGCACTCTGCTTCAGTTTATTCAAGCACTTGATGACTACTCATTTCATTTCATTGTCGGATCCGCCCTTCGATTCTTAAGATTTCTGGCCATGTTCGTCACACTGGTGTTTCCTGGCTTCTTTATAACCATTACTACCTTCCACCCTGAGATGATACCCACAGAGCTGACCTTCTCGATAGTAGCATCCAGGGAAGGTGTGCCTTTTCCAATGTTTGTGGAAGTCATGATCCTGCTGATTGCTTTTGAATTCCTGGTGGAAGCAGGCTTAAGGCTGCCAAAAGCCATAGGCCAAACGGTATCTATTGTCGGGGCTTTGGTGGTAGGCCAAGCTGCAGTTGAGGCTAAGCTGGTGTCCCCTGCCACCGTAATCGTAGTAGCAATTACCGCTATTGCAGGCTTCACAATGCCCAACCAGGATTTCAGCAATGCTCTGAGACTCTGGCGCTTCATCTTTGTAATATTAAGCAGCATTATAGGGATATTCGGTCTTACTTTCGGGTTGATATTTCTTCTTTACCATTGGTGTAAGATGGAGACCTACGGAGTCCCATACCTGGATCCCTTTGTGGCTAATGAGGATGAACAGCTTCATGACACTCTTTTCAGGTTTCCCTTTAGCACTATGAAAAAGCGGCCGAGTAGTCTGAACACTAAGAATAAGAAAAGGATGGAGTGAGGACCTGATATGCGAAAATTTGCAGTTATATCAGCTCTATTAGTAATAGTCACAGCTCTATCCGGCTGTGCGCAGATTGCTCGAGGAAGGGCAGAGATTGACAAGCTCTTTATCACAAGGATACTATCCATAGATAAGACGCCCGATGGAAAGGTTATGTTGACACTTACGACAAAGAGCCTCCAAATCGGCGGGAATGGCGGCGGCGGACAGACACAGAAAGGGGAAAGTGTCGTCTCTGAGGGAGATACTGTATTTGAGGCAGCCAGGAATCTTTTGATATACGCAGACAGAAGACCCCATTACGGACATACGGAATACATATTGTTTGGCGAGGAAATCGCCAAGGAAGGTTTGCTGCCGTATCTGGATTTTATCAGCAGGCAGTATGAGTTCCGTTATAATGCAAAGGTTTATATAGTCAGGGGAGCTACTGCAAATTCATTGGTAAAAAAGACGAATACACAGAAAATGTTTGTAGGCGACAGGATTGCGAGTATAGAAGAGAGTGCCCAGAACACAACCTTGTCCACTACTGTTACACTGAATGAAGCTTTGCTGATATTTGACAATAAGAACCTTGCCACTTTCCTCCCTTTTATTGAGGAAAAGAAAGCCATTATAAAGGAAGGAGAGGAGGAGAAATCCGATGTACTACTGAGAGGTTATGCAATATTCAAGCGTGATAAGCTTTTCACCTTCACTTCGGAAGAACAGGCGAGGGGGATAAGCTGGATAATGAACCGGTCCGGTTCAGGCATCATCATAGTCAAAAGCAAGGCAGGGGAAAAGGTATCCCTTGAGATTATTGCTAATAAAGCTAAGCAAATACCCCGAATCGAGGGCAACGAGCTGCGCTGCACTATAGAGATGTCTATTACATCAAATATTGGAGAAATTATGGGAACTGAAACTCTGCTTAACCCGGAAAGCGTCAAATATCTAAAAACAGAGCAGGAAAAAATAGTGAAACAGATACTTGAGAAAACGGTAAGATTGTCCCAGGAAAACAACTTAGACCAATTTAGCACTATAACCAAGTTTATTTTCAAATATCCAATGATGCGTGACTATTTTGAAAAGAATTGGAAGGACTTGTATCCCGATGTTAAATTTGATTTCAAGGTTGATTCCAATATCAAGGGAACCTACCTGCTTAATGATCCAACCGGAAGCACTGAGAAGGTCATGGGTGAATGAGTATGCTAATACTTGTTTTTATTGTTATAGTAATAGAAATAATACCAATGATAAAAAAGAAGCAGGGCAAGGAGGCTGTAGTCCTCCTTATACTAGGTGCCATTACACTGGCATACGGCTATTATTACAATACTCATAAGTATACTGCCAGCTTGGTAAATATGATGTTTGAATTATTCAATGTGAGATAAATCGCGCAAAGAAGTTTACATTGAATAGATGCGATTTATAACATCAATGAAACGTTTCGCACTATTGAACTATTATGTAAAGGATTTAGTGCTAAACATATAGATAAGGAGTACTTTTATGAAAGCCAGCAAAGACAAGATATCAGTGAGACAGCTCCTTTTTGTATTCACAATAATTGTATCCTCCCCTGCTACCAGGTTTCTTCCAAAGTATGCAGCAGCAAAAGCTGCCCAGGCCGGCTGGTTATCTCCGGTTGTGTGCATTGTACCTTTTATTGCGCTAATATTCATGATTGACTCAATACTGAAGAAATACAAAGGGCAAAGCATGTCTGAGGTAATAAACATTTTATTGGGGAAATACTTGGGGAAGCTTGTGCTGGTGATATACTTGCTGTGGGCAGTCTGGCTTTCGGCAATGTATATGCGTTACTACGCAGAGCGGCTTACCAGTTCAATATATCCCAATATCAATAATAATGTGCTGATAATATTAACACTCATACCAATAGCTTATATACTGCGTTCCGGCTTTACGGTAATAGCAAGAATGTGTGAAATTCTGCTGCCTTTTATCGGTGCAATGCTTGTAATGCTGGCGGCCTTTCTGCTGCCCAGTATAAGGGTTGACAATGTATTGCCCATATCTTTCAATGATGTAGTGCCAATAGTAGAAGCGAGCTTGGGATCAACTGCAATATTGTCCTACTTATTTCTTCTATTCTTTTTAAGTGGCAAGGTTGTGAACATGAAAAGCTTTAAAACCTTCGGGTATATCGCCACCTATATAAATGTATCCAGTTTAATGCTGGTAATCTTCATTACAATCGGGGTGCTGGGCAATTCAGTTGCTCAAAGGGCCCCAATGCCTGTATTGATTACTGTTAAACAAGTATCGCTAATGGACACAATCGAAAACATAGAAGCAATAATAATTGCAATATGGATTTTTGCCGATTTTACTCTGATTTCCACTTTGTTTGTTATAACACTTAATCTAATTAAGTCAATATTCAAGCTGTCAGATACAAGGTCTCTGATAAATATATTCGCTGTTCTGGTATATTTTCTCACCATGGGTCTCTGCTCCAACAAATTTGAGCTTGAGGAATTCTCCAATAAACTTTTCATACCTCTAAGCCTGTTATTTGGCTATGGCTTTCCGGTTATTTTATTTACTTTATCCAAGCTTAGGAAAGGTAGTAAAAACACCGAAAAATCAAATTAACCCTTCTCTGTTGAATGAGAAGGGTTAATAATTTGCTATGCAATAAAATGTTATTGAGGATTGTACAAACCTTTGCTTTCCATGTATTTGAAGACGCTTTCCCCATGCTGCTGCTCTTCCTTCTGTATATGGTTTAAGGCCTGACGTATATTCGTATCCCTAAATTCATATATTGCATTATCGTAAGCACCGGATACATACTTTTCCGTCATAAGCATGTCATTGCACAGGTCTGCATCATTCTTGCTTCCGCTCCCTGTACTCATGGACTGTGTACTCTGCGTGCCTTGGGCTTGGGTGTTGCTCTGTCCCTGCTGCTGTTGATTCTGATTCATGTTTGGCACCTGTCCGTTCATTATCTGGTTGATGGTATCCAGGTGCTGCTGCTCCGATTTTGCATTGGCGCTGAATACCTGCTTCAATTGCGGATCTTGAGCCTGATTTGCATAATCATTATATTTCTTTATGCATACTTCCTCATGGGTCTTCTGGTCTTGCAAAAGTGTCTTTTCCTTCTGCGTTAAATTGTTCATAAAATCACCTCTTGCTTTAGTATTTTTGTTTCTACAACAAAATATACAAAAAGCTGGTGAGTAGGATTGATTCCTATTTATATGAAATTTTAGCTCTTATAACTGCTGCATCAAGCTGACTAGTGCATTTGAGACCTATAGCCGCGCACCTATCGGATTTTAGAGCATATATCAGCATCAGGTCACCCTGGCATAAATTGTATGCTTGGTCATTATTTAGAGTGATATCAATATTTCCTGCTGCACAATAGAATACATCAGCAGAGTTCTTTAAGTCGGTATCAGGCAAATAAGTCATAGCCTCAATGCTCAAGCCCTTACTGATGAACATAGCCTCTAATTTCCCCGTGCATTCTTCTGACAGCATAAGATTAAAATCCTTTGCACGTCCTATGCTCCTCGTGGTCCAACCGCCGCTGAAGCTATCCTGCTCATAAGGTTTAAGCAGCGTACTGTGATGTCCTTCATGCTGAAGTGACATTTCACCTTCAATTATCATAATATGTCTCCATATCCCAGGCAGACTCGTGAAGGTTGACTCTTCTATATCGACACAGGCAGAGCTCAGTCTCCACTTAAAATTACGTTCTTTATATTCTGAATCCTTTGGATAAATAGCAAGCTGTGTGGTTGTCCCTCCTGACCAGGTGCTGATGCTTTGTTCCTCTTTGCGTATTATTTCAACTGAATATGGCATTGTTATCTTCTCCTTTGATAATGATTTTTGCTTCACATCCTCCCATAGTTGTATTCTATACCAACTGCCTAAATAACTAAAGCCTCCCTTAGGAGGCTTTAGTTATTTTTCTTTTTCAAGAAGCTCTCTCACTTCCTGCTGACCTTCTTCAAAAAATTCGGCTTCTTTAGGATCGAGAATCCTTAGAAGTGCCATGAGCTCTCCCACGTGAGCCTTCTCTTCATCCCTAATATCTCCTATAACCTTCTTTGCTACAGTGTCCTCAGTGGCTTGCACATGAGAGTCATATGTGAATATTGCTTCGATTTCCCCGGCAATATCAAGACGAATTGCTTGTATAAGCTCTTCCTTGGAAATCTTGCGGTCCACGTTTCCGCTGAATGGGCTCCCAAAATTGGGCATATTCAATACCTCCTCTTAAGTGAAAATACTCTCCTCCTAAATATGCCCAAGTTATCTATCCTTATTCTTTGTGTAAAGATAATTCAGGTGTGCAGCATGCTCACTTTCATCAGTCAATGCTTCAAAAAACACATCCCTGACAATCGGATTATTATTGGCCAGATATATGTCTCTATAGAATTCATAGGCCTCCAGCTCATCAAGAATGGCCTGTTCCAACCCCTCAATATAATTGCTGAAGTCAGGTGACTTTACATCACTGATCTCAGGTTCCTTTCCTGTTATCATTTTGAAGAGCATTCTAAACTTTGAGAAATGCTTTGTTTCATCTTCAAAAAAATGTTCGATTATATCCGTCTCCTTTTCATTTGGCACCATATCCATAAGCCTCTTATAATATTTCCCAGCCTCCGTTTCTCCCTTCATAGCCTTCATTAGCTGTGCGGGAGCCACATTATAGGTCATATAGCTATACATTAAAACACTTCCTTATAAAATGTAAGTCAGTATAGTCTATGCCCAGCCATCTTATTTGTTTACCAAAACTGTGTATCCTGTTGTAGAACCATCATGCGCAGTTATAACATATTTCACGATTTCATTGAAATTATTTGCAGTTATGCCACTATATTGAGCCGTCTCCCTAACTTGAACAGACTTTCCAATATAAGTGAAGGAAGCGACCAGGTTTGTCAAATCTGTTCCTTCAGGAGCAGATAGCTTAATGGTACTGCTGGCCTCATCAATTATACCCTTAACTGTAGGATTCAAGCCTTCAAATGCGTACTCCGCCATAGAACTTATATTCAAGTCCGTCAACGGTGATTTCATATCTTACATCTCTTAGCAGCGGCTTTTTAGATATGATTTTATGCACATTATCACTGACTCTCGATGTACTTTCAATGAGGTTTCCTCCGAGGCTATCTCCGTCTTCATCTAGCTCATACAGGGAATTTATCTTGTATATTGTGCTGCTCTTGCTCACCTTCAGGGTATCTTCATTCAATATTTCTACACCCTGAATAAAATCACTGCTCATAATATTGGTGCCGGCAAACTCAATCTCCAGATCGTCTATATCCAACCTGTTCCCTGCAATATCTGCTGCAGCAGATTGTGGTTCAAGAATGTAAATATACTCGTCACTCATCTCATCCTCTGTGAATATGTTTACTCTGGTCTTATCCTTGGAATCTATCTCAACTATGCCTATGTCTATATGCTTCACTCTATTATCATCATCCTCGTAGGTTATATCGTAGCTCCCAGCCGCCCTAATTGCCTCGCTGAACACTATCTGCGCTTTGTTGCGGGTTATAGCTTCAACATATTCTATATAAGGCTCCTCGTCATCCTCCATAAAAGACTCGAGTATTGTGCTGTTTGAATCTCCATTATCATCATCTTCATCGTATGCACCTAATTCCACATAGTCAGATACCATGGCTGTAAAATTGAATTTAAACTCCTTATCTGCAGGTATATCTTTGTTAGCTTCATAATCTACAGTACTGTATGCTTCATTGGTATCCTCCTCGTCGGGATTCTTTACAGCTTTCCAGTCTATGCTTACTCCGCTGGGCTTATCAATTCCTGATACGCCTTCTTTTATAAGCAATACAGGCTCTGTAAACACTACACGGAATCTCCTTACATCCATCTGATCCCAATAATCCACTTCCGGCGGCTCATTTTCAATATCAGTTCCAAAGAAATCCAGACTGCTTTCCAGTTCATAAGCGTTGTTTCTTAAATCCCATACCCCTGTTAACCTGGTTACTTCATATTCTTCGTCATCATCCATCGATTCATCAGCTATCATTACAACTGTAGTTCCATCATCCAGCACGCTTCCTGCCTGTTCAAAATCAATGTTTGAAGCCTCCATCCTGGCATTTTCTGCATATACCTCTTCTTCAAAATGTATCCAAACCTCTTTCTCATTTACAGCATCAATATATGCCACTTCCGGTGGATCATCATCATACAGATTACCGTTATAAAGCACACTTACGCTTACATTGGAAAGAGCATTCCCTGATAAGTCCTTAATATTATTCAAAAGTACGGTATGACTCTTATCTGACGACAGTGAGCTTACTGTCAGCCTGACTGTCTTGCCATCCTCCTGCAATACTGCTTTTGTAGTCAGTGCCAAGCTGTCTATCCTATAGTTGGTTGTATTCTCTGCGGATTCCTCCTCAAGTACATTGTCGAAGTTAAGCTCTATTGTTTTGCTGTCTATACATTCGACAGAGGTTATATATGGAGGTGTCCTATCATCTGCTACTCCTTTGAATCTGTATGTTTTGTAGCCCGAGCTGCTGGAAGTCTTCATTTCATTTCCAAATTCATCAATTATACCCCTTATTACAAGAGTATATGACTCTGACTTCTCCATTTCGCTGGTAATAAGAAGTACTGTCCTGCCCTCCGAAGAGTAAAGTTCGTTTGGATTTTTGATCCTTATTTCCTTGATCTCCAAGTCTTCATCAATATCATAGTTATCCATGTCATATGCTGATTGTATGTCTAGAGCATTGGCATCCTCAAACTCTATTTCCACCATTGTATCCGTTACTGCTTTGGGATTGTGCGCAACTGACGGTGCTGTCCTGTCTTTGGACTTTCCTCTGAATTCCTTCTTTATTTCCCTGGCTATTTTATTCCTGAGCACTGAGCCATCTGAAATACCTTCTATAATCAAAGTATATGCCTTACCCGGCTCCTGACTCTCAGTCACAAGCTCCACGGAATCCCACAAGCCGTCCTCATCCCGATCCTTTACCTGTACTGCTTCCACATCCAGACTTCCGCCGCCTTGAGTTATTCTATAGTTGTCTTTCTCCTGAGCGGTTTCTTTATCCAATCCGTTGGTGTCAGAGAACTCCAACAGCAGCTTGATATTGTTCAATACTGTCAGCTTGTTGAGCTTCGGAGCGCTTGTATCCTTTTTACCTGTGAATCTTTTTGTAATCAGTTTGGTTGTTACTCCATCCCCATTCTTAATACTGTGTATTTTCAGTTCATAGGAACGTCCAGCCTGAATACCGCTGGTCACAAGCTTTACCTTGGTATTGGTGCTATCTAGTGCCGCTGACTGCACAGTCGCACCTTCAATAGAATAAGTGTCACTATCTTGAGCAGCCTCATTATCAAGTACTCTGTCAAAAGTAAGCTCTACCAGGTCTGTATCCTTGCACTCAGCAGTAATTAGCTTTGGGGCATAGCTGTCCTTTCTTAAACCTTTGAAGCTATAGCTCTTATCATTGAAAACCATTGTGTAAGTGGTGCTTTCATTCATCGCCGAGGTGTCGATTATTACAGCACCTGCATTCTTCATACTTACCTCTTTGATATCCAACTGCTTTATGCTGTACAGGTCCTCGTCAGCAGCCTCCGAACCATCTACCAGCTCCTCAAATACTACCTCCACCTTACTGTTGGAAATTGCCCTCACAGTTTTCACTGCTGCTTCCATTTCCTTGGAATACAAATCAAGGTCTATTGCATCTCCCTTATTCACATCCCCATTATCAACCAAGTGCTCTATAAGTTTTTTATCCGAGTTCTTCATTTTTGAATTCAGTGCCTCCACTGTAGCTATTGCAAGGTTCCTTACAGTAAAGTTTTTTGTATCCGCTACCTTCTTCAAGCCTTTTTCTGATGCGAAATCAAGAACCGAGCTCCAGTCAAAGTCCCCAGCCCCGTCAATTTTTTGCTTATAGCCCAAGCTTTCCAGAAGCACTTTATAATACTCTTTTGAGCTGATAGGGTTATAAGGCAGGAAGTTTATCCCGTCGCCTATCCAGCCATACTCCGGGTGATTCTTCAAATAGCTCAGCACATTTCTGCCTTCTTTCCATGCGATAGCATTGGCATCTTTAAAATTGCTGCCTCCGGTGTAAGATAAGGCATCCTGTTCCAAGCCCTTAAGCCTCAAAAACATTATCGCAGCTTGAAGCCTGCTGGGGTGTGTCTCGAGATAGGCATTGTCAACTACTCCAGCGTCTCCCTTTAGTATTCCCAGGTCTCTGCAAATACGTCCCTCGTAACCGATGTCAGCATCGCTGTACGCCTGTAAAGGCAGTACCGTACCAATTACTAGAATAAGAATTGTGAGTGTTGTTACAAATTTTCTTAGCATTAAACGTACCTCCTTGTTTCTTTCCTAGTAATTAGATATGATGCATATTCCTCAAACTGTACTAATTCGGTGATTTGTAATAATCTCTTAATGGCTTTGTAATATAACACCGAAAAAGTTTAGGTTTGCTTTTTTCGGTTATACTATCTTTATATTGAACGCACTTGAGAATAGATATAGGAGGTAGTAAAAATGCGTCTAATTGCGAGATTCCCAGATCAAAGACAGGTCGGTGCATTAGTAGACTCATTGAGAAATGCCGGTTTCGATAGAAAAGACATGATAATAAGTGACCTTGCAGACAGACAAGTCTTCACAACTATTGAAGAAGCAGCTCAGGAGATTTCATTTGTAAAGACCGAGAGAAACGGACTGGGTGAAATAGAAAGCTTTTCAAGCGGTATAGAAGGCCTCGAGGGCAAAAGCGGCATTATCGTGGCGGTAGAAACTCCAAAACATGAAAGCACAATAGTAAGATCCATTATGGAACAGTCCGGTGCTGTTGAAATTATTAGAGACTAAAAATTCAAACACCCTTAAATCTATCCGCAGTTGATTGATAATTATACTACATATGGCTATTGTACTTGTATTTACTGGCTATTTATTATACAATCTCATTGTTACTAATAAAATATTAATGGTAGAGTAGGCATTCATGCGTAAAGTGCTGGTTGTACGGGAAGTTGACACCAGACGAAAAGTCCTTTGGACTTGCGGTATGTTTGCTGCATTCCGCTGCCACTTAAGAGCCAAATCTCTTTAAGTGGTATATTTCCCATTTAAAGAGAGGAGGTGATTGTATGAGTAAGACAAAGACAATTGCTTTTGTCGGGCTGCTCGTAGCAATAGAAATCATTTTTACTCGTTTCCTGTCCTTTCAGACTCCAATAATAAGAATAGGCTTCGGGTTCATACCTATTGCATTTTCAGCAATAATGTTTGGTCCTGCAATAGGTGGATTGACTGCTGCTATTGCTGATGTAGTAGGAATGATAGTTTTCCCAAAGTCGGCATATTTCCCCGGGTTTACTTTAAGTGCATTTCTGAGTGGTGCTATATATGGGCTCTTTCTATATAGAAAGCCCGTAACTGTACTAAATGTATCAAAGAGTGTACTATTGATAACTATACTTGTTGACCTTGGACTGAATACGCTTTGGCTATCCATGATTACCGGTAAAGCTGCATTGGTACTGCTGATACCAAGAGTATACAAGAGCTTGATTATGCTCCCGGTACAAATTGCTGCAATACAAGTATTATGGAAATACATAGGCAGCCATATTGATAAAGCAAGCTATGCAAAGAGCAATTAAATAAAAGGGGATTATCTCAAACTGGAATGTCATTCTAGTTTTGAGATAATCCTTTTTTCATGCATCAAACTGGAAAAATACTGTGAAATCTTTATTTTCCATTTATTACATTTTTTTAAAGGCAACAAATGTGGTAAAATGTAATAAAAGTCTAATCCACCCAAAATGGGGGAGCGGGGGAACATATTCTTTGGGGTGAAGCCGTTAGGAACGGCAGGGTGTACTCTTTTACCTAACCCGTCAACTAACCTCGCAGACTAAAAAAGGGAGTCTCATATGCTACAATTTAAAAGGTTGTTGTTTTTTTCCACTGTATTTATTTTATTGCTCGGTTTGTTTACAGTCACTGTAAATGCCGATGATAATAAAATAACTACAGTCGCTGCTTCAAGCTTAAATCTGCGCAGCGGTCCCAGTACAGCTAATGCTGTTATAGTCACTTTGAAACAAGGTTATAAATTAACGATCCTCGAAACCTCTAAGGGCTGGTATAAAGTAAAAACGCCTGCTCGTACTGTAGGTTGGGTACATAGTGACTATGTCACAAAAACAGATACAATTGCTTCCCGTGGAGCTGTCACAAGAACCCAATCGAAAGCTGCCTCTGAGCTTTCCACAGAAATCGTAAGCTATGCGAAAAAGTTTCTTGGTGTAAAGTATGTTTGGGGTGGAAATACACCGTCCGGCTTCGATTGCTCAGGCTTTGTAAAATATGTCTATAATCATTTTGATTTAAGCATTGAACGTACCGCTTCAAGTCAAGCAAAGCAGGGTACAGCCGTCAAAAAAGCAGATTTAAGAGCAGGTGACCTTGTATTCTTTGACACCAACGGTGGACACAACAAAGTAAATCATGTGGGAATATATATCGGTGATGGGAATTTTATTCAGTCCTCATCCGGAAGCTCTGCACACAAAGTCGTCATTTCCAACTTGGAGTCAGGCTTCTATAATAATTCTTACATGACGGCAAGGCGCTTTTTTTAATAAAAAAATATAGGACAGGCGTCATATAAAATGGACTGTCTCGAAGTAGGGAGAATTCCCTATTTCGTGGCAGTCCATTTTATATTTTCATCAAGCATATGATATTCTATTTCTTCCGGCTTTCTTTGATTTATATAACCTCATATCTGCAATATTCATCAATTCATTGGCATCTTTTGCTTCACTTAAAGCAGCTGCCCCGCCGCTGATTGTTACTCTGGTCTCAGAATTCCCTAAAGGAACAGGGGTTCTTGCAACTACTTCCAACAGCTTGTCCGCAGCTTCTTTTGCTCCCTCCATGCCAGTGCCGCTAAATAGCACTATAAACTCATCTCCGCCGTATCTGAAAACATAATCAGATTCTCTTATGCTATCCTTTAGCAAATTAGCAACATGCCT
Source organism: Clostridia bacterium (assembly GCA_035628995.1). NCBI lineage: Bacteria > Bacillati > Bacillota > Clostridia > Clostridia bacterium. The sequence continues at coordinate 24,815 of DASPIR010000020.1, forward strand.
TATTGAAAAGTCTCCTGCCATATGTCCTAAGGAATCATTCAGATACTTGAAGTTGTCTATGTCCATAAGCACTATTACGGAATCTGTTGAGCCGTTGCGGTTCCGTCTAGCCATTTCCTTCTGAAGTATGTCGTAAAAATATCTATGGTTGTATAAGCCCGAAAGAGAATCAGTTACAGAAAGCACTTCAAGCTTCCGGTTTGCCTCCATCAGCTCTTTATTCACTCTCTCCAACTCCTCCTCAGCATTTTTAAGCTCTGTGATATTCCTGGATACCCCCCAGGTTCCTATTATATTCCCACTGCTGTCCAAAAGCGGGTATTTCGATGTAGATACCCAAGTCACTGACCCATCCAGCCATAGTTCCATCTCTACTTTGCCCAGTATGGGCTTACCGGTTCTTATAATAGATTGCTCATCCTGGTAAGCTTTTGCAGCATGAGGTTCCTTGAACAAATCAAAATCAGTCTTTCCAATGACAGAATCAGGATTATCAATCCCGAGCCGTGAGGCCACAACCTTGCTAATAAAAAGAAATCTTGAATCCTTATCCTTGAAATAGAAGGTATCCTGGGAATGTTCCATGATTGTCTCGATAATGAACTTCTTATTAATTATATTTGTGCCGGTCAGCATCGAAATGTTGTCGTTGTTATCAAACTCTTGATTGTTCATAATGTTGCTCCAATCAATAAATATTTCATGAGGACCGAAAGCGAAAAAAACTTATCCTATATTTTCGTTCACTAATGCTTTCATAAGTTTCGCATCCAAGTTACCACCCGTAATGATGAACGCAGTCTTCCTGTTCTTAAAAATCTCTGGATTGCTCATAAATGCTGCAACTCCGACTGCCCCCGAGGGTTCGCTTACAACCTTTTCCTTATCTAGTAAATATACGACAGCCTTCCTTATTTCTCCTTCATCTACTTCAATGATTTGATCTATACACTGCGCAGACATTTCATAGGGGATTTCACCAACTCCGCCGACCAAGGCTTCACATATAGACGGCTCATTAGGATAGACCTCATAACATTTTTTATCCCTCATTGAATGAACCATTGCAGGGCAAGCAGAAGTCTGCACTCCTATAACCTTAATGCCGGGCTTTAAGCTCTTTGCAGCTACCCCAACTCCGGTAATCAAACCTCCTCCTCCAATAGGAACAACAATAGTATCTATATCAGGATTCTGCTCAAGTATTTCCAAAGCAACTGTACCAGCCCCTGCTATGACATCAGCATCCGAGCATGGGTCCACAAAGGTAAGTTCTTCCTTTTTCAAAGCCTTCAGAGCTGCTTCATGTGCTTCGTCGTAGTTATCCCCTTCCAATATCACTTCAGCTCCATAATATCTCATCTTATCAAGCTTTGCGCCGGGAGTAGTCCTGGGCACATATATTTTTGCCCTTATGCCGCCCAGTATATAGGAGGAATAGCTGACCCCAGCGCCATGATTTCCGGAGGAAACAGCCAGTATCCCTTTTTTCTTCTCTTCTTCACTCAGCAGCGTCATTTTGCTTAATGCCCCTCTTGCCTTAAAGCTTTTAAGCTTCTGCTGGCATTCCAGCTTTAGGTATACTTTGCAGTTTTCACTGCTGAGCCCCATTGAAAGCTCCAGGGGTGTCCTGTAAATGTATTCTTTGATACGCTCTCTTGCTGCAACTATGTCTTGAAAAGTAATCATAACACGCCTCCACATATTTTTTATGCTACTAATATTTTATCATTTATTGTAGCTTCTTTACAATACATGTAAAAATGGTAAACTCCAATCCTTGTTTACCGCTTTAATTTTGATAAAGTTATTAATACAGTCTGCATTCAATTATTTTTCCTTAATACTTGAATATACTATACTACCGAACAAATTGCTTTAATAATCTATCAAAGAGGTGGTTGCGATGTTACATCCATATTTAAATCAATGCCCGGAAGACAACAGCTATGTAGTACAGACAGGGGATACACTTTATGCAATATCAAGGTTCTACAATGTTACACTTGATGATCTGATAGCGGCCAATCCTGATGTTGACCCTGAGCTTATAACCCAAGGACAGGTTATCTGCATACCCCTGAGTGCACCGCCAGTGAACTGCCCCACTGGAGCTACAACCTATGTAGTGCAAAAAGGTGATAGTTTTTATTCTATTGCTAATAAAAATAAAATGCGTTTATCCGCATTGCTGAAAGCAAATCCGAATATCAACCCGGACGCATTACTTATAGGTCAAAGCATCTGCATACCTGTAATATCCAGCACCTACACTAATGAAGCCTATAAAGTCAGGTTCATTTACCCATATCGCTGGAGTAAAATCGACAGTGAGAGATATGCAGGTATAGACGGTTTCTTCAATATATCTGTAATTTCCGGCGATGTATCTGTTGAAGAGGTCTGCCACATCGAAGCGCATCATAAGCTAAAACCTTACGGAACTAATCCAACTATAAGCAGTGCAACAGTAGCTGGCCATGAAGCCTGCTTCATAATACCATCTACTGATCAGCCCATGGAGATGCGCGGTCAATCAGCCTTGATTGCTAAATATGTCAAGCCGCTGGAGATCGAGGACACCAGTTATCAGTACCTGATTATCTGGACTGATAAGAACCATCTGCGGGATATAGCAAATTCACTGGAGTTTTTGAATGACTAACATGAAGGGCACACAGCAATCCTAGCCCAAACAAACTATTATGTATGATAATAGTTTGCTCAGTCATATAAAATACCTACACGACTGTATATCAAGCCCATACAGTCTAAGGTCTAAGACCCTCGGTATCTCATACGATTTTGGCAGCAATGCTGTGTGCCCGATATTATTCTAACCCTTTTTTTACGGTTTATTCATCCAAATAAGAACAGCCATGTCATAGCCACATATGAGTATACAAAAATTGATGGCACTAATTCTCTCCGCCTAAGAAAAGTCTAACGCCTTCCAATATCCATCCGTGGACGTGGAAGGCTTGCTTCGGCGTCCTGCCTCGCATACGACTT
>DASPIR010000021.1 GCA_035628995.1 Clostridia bacterium
TTGTATATCAGCGAACACTTATAAGTCTTTGGGTAACAGAATAGAGCTTGATACGTAGGAAAATCCGTAAGATTTACGTGATGTAAATCTAGCACATACCAACAGGACGTTGGGTTTATGTGCGTTAGGATTTTACAAGTATCAAGCTCTAATTCTGTCCAAAGCTTATATTGTGTGAGTCGGTATACAAGGTTAATGCTCTTATGTAGCTATAGTCACAAAAGTACTTCAAAGCCCTTCTCAATCCTATGAAACTTGGCTGTATATCCCTAGCCTATCCCCGTTTACCTCTAATGTACTCCTGCAGCATTTCATCATAGCCCTTCATAAGTGCCTTGATTACTTGATTGTCGGCTGAGTCAAAGTGCATATCATCAATTGTACTGATTGGGAGAAGCTTTGGAGAGGTGCCTGTCATGAAAACCCCATCCATATCTCCAAGCATAGAAGCATTTATGGGCTCTTCCACTATTTCAATTGCCAGCTTTTCGCAGAGTTCAAATACGCATACACGGGTTATCCCTATTAATACACTGCCCTTGGGAGCTGTATATACTATGCCGTTTTTGACGAAGAATACGTTGGAACGGCTTCCTTCGGTAACCTGATTTTCACGATTGACCAGCAAAGCCTCATATGCTTTAGCACTGGACAAAGCGTCAGCTACCTTTTCCTTAAAGCTTAGATTCACAACCTTTGCATTGGGGTTAGACCGCTCCTCATTGAAAAGTATGGCCGGGACTCCCCTTTTATACTCATCTGCTGCCGGATAATTGCTTTGTATGAAATATGCCATATAATCAGGGAGGATGTTTTCCAGGTTGTATACTATGATTTTTATATTCTTGTTGGGACTGTCATTAGCTTTAATCAGCTTATGGATACTGCTTTCAACATTGTCTGCTATTGAGCCAACAGTACAGCCAGTGAGCCTTGCTGAAGCCTCCAGCCTTTTCAAATGCCTTTCGAGGAAAAGCGGAACTCCGGACAATACCCTTATTACCTCATAAATTGTCTTGGAGGAACCTGCAGAAAGTGCGCCGACTTCAGATGCCGACACGATTCTACCGTTGGTTATAACATAATCTTCAATTATTTCGCTGCTCATCAATCTGGCTCCTGTCTCCATATATTTTGAATAAACTCTACAATAAAAACTTAACACTAAGTATATTATAATTCAAGAAATTATATTATATAACACAGGAATAAATGAGCAATAAGTCGAATAATGTATGAAATTGGATATTATATGATAAAGAGGTGGAGACTCATGCCTGATAATATGGAGCTGCTTTTAAGACTTACCCTTGCCTGTCTGTTCGGGGGGCTCGTCGGCATCGAAAGGGAACGGAACAGACATCCTGCCGGCTTTAGGACACATATACTTGTATGCGTAGGTTCCACCCTGGTTATGCTGTGCAATATCTTTATTTTTGAGCGCTATAAGAATTATGCCAATATTGATCCGTCACGCTTAGGAGCTCAAGTAATAAGTGGAATCGGTTTTCTGGGGGCGGGCACGATATTGAAGGAAGGGGTTACAGTAAAAGGCTTGACAACAGCGGCCAGCATTTGGTCAGTTGCTTGCATCGGGATTGCTACAGGATTGGGCTTCTATACTGGTTCGATATTTGCGACTGCACTTGTTCTTGTAACGCTGGTAGTCTTTTCAAGAGCTGAAGGTCGTTTGTATGGGAGAAGAAAAAGCACACTACTGAAAATTAAGGCCGTGGATAGACCGGGGCAGATAGGGAAGATAGGTACTGAATTGGGCAAATGTGGTCTGCAAATCTGCGACATTTCCATGGAGGTTTCGGATGAAACCTCTGTTCTGATAAAAGTCAGGATTAGCAGTGCAAGACAGGATATCGACATGGAGGTAATGGACTGTTTATCGAAAATAGATGGCATTTTATATGTTGAGGTTTGCGAATGACGTTTTTTTTCTGTATAATAATATTACGTCAAAAATAACAATGGGGGACTAGTTTTGAAAAAAGGTAGTAATTTTCGCAATTATTTATGGTTTACGATTTGGTTTGGAGCTCTATTCGCAGTTGCTTTTATTCTTTTATATCCGACCACCCATACTTTGTTTGTGACAGCAACAAAGACGCATCCTTATATCATGGGTTTTGTAAAGGTAGCAATCCTGGCTACAATGGGTGAGCTTATGGCACTCAGAATAGTTACAGGTGAATGGAAAAGGCCCGTAGGCCTACAGTACAAGGCATTTATATGGGGACTTCTTGGTGTGGCTTTTGTATTAGTATTTGATATATTTGCTACAGGCGTTGCTGGCTCTATGAGCAAGGCGCTGCTTCCATTCAGTGGAAATAAAGCGATTGATCAAGTGTTGTTCGCTTTTTTCACCAGTGCATTAATGAACCTTATATTTGCACCGACCTTCATGCTTTTTCACAGGGTGACAGATACCTTTATAGACCTTGGAAACGGCAGGCCCTCGGAGATAATGAAAGTAAAACTGAGAGGTGTAATTGCTAAGATAGACTTTCACGGCTTTATTAGCTTTGTTTTGATAAAGACAATTCCGATATTCTGGATTCCTGCTCATACTGTAACCTTCATGCTGGCACCGGAATACAGAGTACTTATGGCATCTTTCCTTTCAATTGCCATGGGAGGAATACTGGCTTTCGCTAAGAGAAGAAAACCAACAGCTGCCTGATAAAGGCAGATTTTAAATAATTATAAACAAAAGGCAGGTGGAGTATCATGAAGCTAAAGCTAGGAATAATCACTTTGCTTTCCGCATTACATGATGCTACTAAAGTTGAAAATTCCCACTATAATTTCATTTCAGGGCTAAAAAAGGGTTTTGACATCTCCTTCATAGACCCTGAAGATTCCGGCAGCGTAGATTTGTCAATTGTGTTTATTGGCTCGGGAGGTACTGAAAATTATTTCAGGAATATTTACGATAAACTCCCAAAGCCGGTGTTGATGTTGACAGATGGTATGCACAATTCCCTTGCTGCATCAATGGAAATACTGGCATGGGTCCAGGAGCTTGGGGATGAGGCTGTCATACTGCACGGAAGTATTGATGAGATGATTTCACAGATAAATTACAATTATAGAGTACGCATAACCAGAAGTAGATTGAAGGAAGCCTCTATAGGAGTTGTGGGTTTTCCGTCAGATTGGCTTATCGCAAGCGATGTTAGCTACATAGAAGCCCAAAAGAAGTGGGGCGTCTTGTTTAAAAATGTCGAACTGGATGAACTCAGTCAGAAGTTAGAGCGGATAAGCATTGATGGCGCAAAGAGAATCGCAGAGGACTTTATGAAAAGGGCTGCTGGGTTAAGGGAGCCAAATGAGAAGGATGTAATTGAAGCAGCAAAGGTTTATTTGGCCTTAAAGGCATTGCGTGAAGAATATGACTTTGACGCTGTAACTGTGCGATGTTTTGATTTACTTGCAAAGCACGGAACAACAGGGTGTATTGCACTATCCCTTCTGAATGACGAAGATGTGATCGCAGGTTGTGAAGGGGACTGCCAAGGGATGTTCTCAATGCTGCTAGTGAATTTGCTTACGGTCAGCAGGTCCTTTATGGCAAATCCGGCTTATATTGATATTGAGAAAAACGATATAGTTTTTACGCATTGTACCATCCCAACTAAAATGACGGAAAAATATATTGTAAGAAATCATTTTGAATCACATATCGGAGTAGGCATACAGGGAATTGTTGAAGAGGGTCCGGTCACAGTGTTTAAATGCGGCGGAAGTAAGTTGGACAAGTACTTTGTGACATCAGGGCAGCTTATTGAAAACCTTGAGGATGACAATATGTGCAGAACCCAGCTGAAAGTGCATTTGAACTCAGATACAGACTATTTCCTGAAGAATCCTATAGCCAACCATCATTTAGTGATAAAAGGGGATCATTCCAGCCTCATAGACCGCTTTATGCACGATATGGGCTGCAAGAAGATAATGTAAAAAAAGCTGCTAACCAGTGCTTATTAACATAACAGATATCCAGTCAATCAAAATGTTAATAATGCACTTCATTGATGTTGTGCCCTGCTGCTAGAAATGGATTCTATTACAGGGCACCTCTGAGGTTAGCAGCCTTTTTAACTTTTAGATACATATTTGTTTCCCTCTATAAAGAACCTCCAGGCCTTGTGAGTGTATTCCTCTGCATAGTCTATGTTAATCCTCGGGGAGCTTTTTATGCTGAAGGGTTCACTCTGGGCATTGCATATGTAAAGCTTGCTGCCGCAAAGGTCAAGCCCATTATCTGCCTTTCCGATACCCATCGACATGCATAGCTTCCCGGGTCCATTGCACATTCCCAGCCTCTGTTTTGGGGACAAAGAAGAGAGATCCATGCCATATCTTAATTGCGCCATATGTGCTTCACCATCAATTGGCTCAACAGCCCTCACCAACGCAGCTGAAGGTTTATCTTCCTGCTCTGTTACTACATTGAAGCAGAAGTACATGCCATAAATCAAGTAGACATAGGAAGTACCTCCAATTTGGTACATGACCTCATTTCGTTTGGTTCTTCTCCCTCCATAGGAATGGCTGCCTTTATCTTCTGGACCTATATAGGCCTCTGTTTCTACTATCCTGGCTGCAATTCTGTAATACTGGGTTTCATGCACCAGCAGCTTGCCCAGCAAGTCTTTTGCTACAATCAAAGTATCTCTGAGATAAAAATCCCTGTCGAGTTTATTCATAAGTTCTCCCTAAAGGTGAATTTGGAATTAGTAATGTTGCTACAAAAATACCACAAGCCTCTAAGGATGTCAAAGTTATAAATTTAGGAAAATGTCGATTATTTTACATATTTAGATTATTGCTATATAATAGTTTTAAGTTAAATAGGTGAAGTGCAATAGGTTAGAATATCCATGAATAGTACGGTTGCACGTTATGCACAACCAGATATTAGGAGGGGAAATTATGCAGGATAACAGTAATATAAGCTCAGAGGACAGGGATAAGTTCTATAAGATAATGCTTGTGAGATTGGAGGGCTTGCTTGCGAGTGAAACAGACTGGCTTGCAAACCTGTCAAATGCTGCGGCATTGCTTTATGCAAACCTTAAGGATATCAACTGGTCAGGTTTTTATTTTATAAAGAAGGATGAGTTGGTTTTAGGACCCTTTCAGGGCAAAACAGCTTGCACAAGAATAAAGCCGGGCAAAGGAGTATGTGGTGCTGCTGTGGTAGAAATGAAGACTCAACTCGTGCCTGATGTACATTTGTTTCCGGGACATATTGCCTGTGACTGTGCTTCAAATTCAGAAGTGGTGGTTCCGATAATGAAGGATGGAACAGTGTATGGAGTATTGGATGTAGACAGCCCGATAAAAGACAGATTTGATGAGCTGGATGCAAAATACCTTCAGCTTTTTGTGGATAAACTCAATAAATACATAGATTGGAAACAAATAAGATAAATGATGCGTCTTAAGCAACGGGGAACGGGTACCACGGTTTTCCTTCGGAAAAACACTGAAATCCACTAAACACACGGTGGGAAAAAATATTCTGAAACATAAGTAATAATCGATAAAGAGTAAGTATCAAAACTCTTTAATGTCGCTATATATTATATAAAATTAATCGTGCAATTCCGTAGGAATCCGTGGAACATCCGTGTGTTCAGTGGTACCCGTTCCTCCGTTCCCCTGTGTCACATTATTCTACTTATGCGTTATATAGCTTTTCATAATATTCCTTCAGCATTCGCTCCATTGAGAATTCATATCTTGTGGAGTTAATGCTGTTTTTCATCATTTCTACCCATTTTACCCTGTTGCTGTAGTAAGTGGGCAGCACCTCATCCAGCAGCACTTTGTAAAGTGACTGCAAGTCATGCCTATCCTGCTCTGCCACATCGCTGCTCTCGAAACCATCACCTATCTGCCAGCCGTTGATTTCATGCTGGCAGGCTTCCGGCCACCAGCCGTCCAATATGCTGAGATTCAATACACCATTCATGGCTGCCTTCATACCTGAGGTACCGCTTGCTTCATTAGGCCTCCTTGGGTTATTCAGCCATATGTCGGAGCCCCTTGTCAGCATTTTTCCTATTTCCATATCGTAGTTTTCAAGGAAGACAACTGCGTTAGGATACTTCTTAGACATAGATACAAGGTTTACTATAATCTGTTTGCCCATATCATCAAGAGGGTGAGCTTTACCTGAGAACACAATCTGCAGCTTACGGTTTTCCAATAGTGGCCCAACTATACTCTCATCACTGAAAATGAAGTTGCTTCTCTTATAGGGGGCAGCTCTTCTTGAAAAGCCTATAAGCAATATATCCGGGTCCAGTATCGCTCCAGTACGTTCCTTAACAAACTCAGCCAGATTTCTTTTATTCTTCATATGAGTGTCCCAAAGGTTTCCACTGCCATCAGCTGCAGCCAAGATCTCAGGATCCACCCAGGTAGGTACATGAATGGCATTTGTTATCCCGACTATAGGCTTGGGATAATCTACATGCTCCCACATCTTGTTGGCTGTTTCGGCATGCAGGGCTGCTACAGCATTTGACCTCTTGCATACTCTTAATGCTGCAACTGTCATATTAAAGGGATTGCCTCCGATATGCACCATTTCCTCCGAAGTAAGACCATTAAAGGCTCCCATGTATTGAAGTCTGTCCAAGTAATGCTCTTCATTCCCCTGTCTTATAGGAGTATGAGTCGTAAACACTACTTCCTTTCTTACGGTATCCAAGGCTTCTGGAAAGTTCATGCCACTCTGCTGCAGCTCCTTAATAAGCTCAAGAGCTGCAAGCACTGCATGACCTTCGTTGAAATGATATATATCAACATTTATGCCCAACATTCTCAGGGCTTTAACACCACCAATGCCGAGAACCATTTCCTGAGCTATTCTTTCTTCTCCAAACCATCCATAGAGCTGCCCGGTTATCCAGGCATCCTCATTCTCGGGAAGGTCAGTGTCCAGGAGATAGATATCGGCATTCCCAAATTTGTTGACTTTCCATACCTTGCAGGCAACATCTCTCTGTCTTATATTCACTGAGACCTTAACACCTGTGTCCTCGAGAAAGTCATAGCTGTAATTATGATATGCATCAAAGGGCTTGCTGTCCTTCCCTATTATTTGATCTCCATAGCCTTGCTTCCATTTAAGACCGATGCCGATAATAGGCATGCCGATGTCTTTTGCACCTTTCAGGTAGTCTCCGGCTAGTATCCCGAGACCTCCGGCATATATTTTAAAGTTAGTATCCAAGCCATATTCCATACAAAAATATGCAACAGCTGGAAGTTTATTGTCCATAGTCAAAATTACCTCCCTGATTATATGTTTTGCAATAAACATTTTTACATAATAATTCAATATTGCAAAATCGTATTCCTTGATTAAGGCTTCGTCGCCGAAGGGACAAAGCCCATAGGTTGCCTAATTCTTCCTTGAACCAGCTTTAATGCAACCTATATAGATAAATAAATTTAATTATTCCCATTATATACTAAGAATAAATATTGTACAAACGTTTGCACAAGAATTTTACAGAGATAATTGCAGCAAATATCTCCAATAGCATTCATATGCACTACTAATAATATTGACACTGTCATGCATTTATAATAGTATTATAACTGAATTTGCATTATTAATAGCAATAATGCGCAAACGATTGCACTTGTTTGGAGGTAATAAAATGAAATTCAATAGAGAGAGCGGGATACTTCTGCATCCTACCTCGCTGCCTTCGAAATATGGTATTGGTGAATTGGGTAGAGAAGCATATGCTTTCGTGGATTTTTTAGTAGGAAGCAGGCAAAAGCTATGGCAAATACTGCCCCTTGGACCGGTAGGCTATGGAGAGTCTCCATATCAGTGCTTCTCTGCTTTTGCAGGCAATACTATGATTATAAGCATTGAGAAGCTTATGGAACAGAAGCTTTTATTTCAGGAGGATATAGATGTATTGCCTGTCTTTAATAAAAAGCTCATTGAGTTTGAAAGAGTAAAGGTCTTTAAATCAGCTTTATATAGGAAGGCATTTGGAAGATTCAAAGCTGCTGGTGACAATGTAGAATATGACATATTTTTGAAGGAGAACAATTACTGGCTTGATGAGTTTTCTTTCTTCATGGCATTGAAGGACCATTTCGGTGGAATTGCATGGAACCTCTGGGATAAAGAAATAGCTTTCAGGAATCCTAAGGCTATGGAAAACTACAGAAATATTCTTGCCCATGAAATTGAATATCAGCGGTTCCTTCAATTCGTATTCTTCAGCCAATGGCTGGAGCTGAAAGCTTATGCAAACAATAAGGGAGTGAAAATAATAGGGGATTTGCCTATTTTCATTTCCTATGACAGCAGTGATGCATGGTCTCAGCGTTCCTTTTTTGAACTGGATGCTGCTGGGAACCCTTCAAAGGTTGCGGGAGTGCCCCCGGACTATTTCAGTGCAACAGGTCAATTTTGGGGAAACCCCCACTACAAATGGGATGAAATGGAGAAGGATGAATTTAAATGGTGGAGAGACAGATTGGATATGTTGCTCAAGGTGGTGGACATTATCAGAATCGACCATTTCAGAGGCTTTGAAAGTTACTGGGAAATACCTGGAGGGCAGAAAACCGCACAAATCGGCAGTTGGGTAAAAGCTCCAGGGAGAAAGCTTTTTCAAACCCTAAAAGCATACAAAAATGATATGCCTATTATTGCTGAAGATTTGGGCGTAATCACCAAGGAAGTGGAAGAACTGAAGAATGAGTTTGAATTCCCGGGTATGAAAATACTGCAGTTTACTTTTGGGAGAGGTTCGGAGGAAAGGTTTCTGCCGCACAATTATGAGGAGAACGCAGTTGTGTATACCGGGACGCATGATAATGATACCACTGTAGGCTGGTATCAGAAGACTAAGGAGACAGATCCCGAGTCAATTGATGAAATGAAGAGGTATTTCAGCATTACGGATGAGGTTGGGGAGAAGGCTATATGCTGGATGCTAATAGAGAATGCCTTGAGCAGCAGAGCCAATACTGCGATATTTCCTTTACAGGACATTCTTTGTCTAGGGAGCGAGGCAAGAATGAATATTCCCAGCACAATAGGCGGGAAGAATTGGGCATGGAGGCTTGAAGGGGGACTTCTGACATCAGAACTGGAGGAGAAGCTTGCAAGTCTGTCAGTGCGTTACAATAGGAATGCTGCAATTACGGAGGTATAACAATGACAGCTGGTTCAAATAAGAAGGATGTTGCATCAGCACTTTTTAGGGTTGCTTCAGTATTTACCCTTGATTTTATTATAAATATTGCTTGGTCATTTGTTGCATTAATCATTTTTGGGGCTTTTTATTATTCAAAAGGCACTTACGGTAACAGCAACGAAATTATTGACCAAATGGTAAGAAGTCCGGAATTCTTGTTCATCACCTGTATTTACAATATATTTGTTATAATGGTGACCTACCTGGTCTGGAAGTTTGTAGATAAGCGGGATACAGAGATTATTGGACTAAAGTGGAAGAAAAACAGCTTTAAGCTGTTTGGACTGGGTTTGGTTGGAGGCACTCTGGAAATTGCGCTTATTATGCTGCTGTCTCTTTTCATGGGAACCCTATGGTTCCAAGAATCTGGATTAACCATATTCAGCAGCGCTGAAATACAAAGGTCTCTATTATATGGTGTTTTGGCCTTTCTGCTGGTAGGCTTCGGAGAAGAAGCACTTTTCAGGGGCTACATACAGAAAAGGCTAATGCTTGCCATGGGTAACAGATGGGCGTTGTTTATAAGCTCACTGATTTTCATGGCGGCTCATATTCTGACCTATGGAAAGCTGCTGGATTTTATAGATGTTGCATTAGGGGGCGTAGTGTTAGGCTACCTTTACATACTGACAGATTCCTTATATATCACGGCTGCCTATCATTTCATATATGACCTTATACAGGTCAACATAGTAAAACTGCAGGATTACGAGCACTTCAAAGGCGCAGTGCTGTATGTGTTCAATAACTCTGGCGATATAGTGGTTTCAGGAGTCAATTATGGGAATATTATCGAAGTCTCTTTTATAATTGCAGAACTCATTGTTTTGATGCTGCTTTATACATTCAGGTATAAAATCAGGAAAATGAGTACAGAGAGTAGTAGATGATAATAATTGTAGCCGGGAGGGCATATAAATGGCAATAACAATAAAGGATATTGCAAGGTTAGCAGGAGTTGATCCATCAACGGTCTCGAGAGTTATTGCGGATAACCCGAGGATAAGTGTAAAAACAAAGGAAAAGGTCCTTAAAATAATGGAAGAGCTGGACTTTTACCCTAATGCCATAGCGAGGAGTCTTGCAAACAGAAGTACAAAGACAATTGGAGTTATTATGCCTCACTCCACGGAACAGGTTTTTGTAAACCCATTTTTTACCGAAGTCATGAGAGGTATAGGGGTAAGTGCCCTTAAACAAGGCTACAACGTCCTTTTCTCTACTGGCAGCAACAGCGAGGAGGAATATAAGGCTACAAGCCGCCTAGTTAATGAAAAGAGGGTGGATGGCCTTATACTGCTGACTTCAAGAATTGGGGACAAGACAATAGACAGCTTGAGGAAAAAGCGTTTTCCATTTGTTGTTGTTGGCAAACCCGCAAATATGGAAGATGTAAACTGGGTGGACAATGATAATCAAGAAGCAGGCTTTTTGGCTACTGAATACCTTGTAAAACTGGGTCACGAAAGGATTGGCTTCATTGGTGGTGAATTCACCTATGTATTTATGGGAGAAAGGTTCAAGGGTTACAAAAAAGCGTTGGATTCCTACAGTATAAAGTTTAGTAAGGAGCTTTTGAGCCTTGGTGAATTCGTAGAAGAAGGAGGATACAACGCAGTAAAAAAACTTTTAGCACAGAAAAACCGTCCTACTGCAATTGTTGTGGCAGATGACCTTATGGCTTTTGGAGCTATGAGGGCTATAAAGGAGCAAGGGCTTACAATACCTGATGATATCTCTTTAATAGGCTTTAATGATACCCCGCTTGCCAACTATGTAGACCCGCCTCTGTCCTCTATGGAGATTTTCGTATATGATCTTGGCTACAATGCCAGTGAGACTCTAATCAATCAGCTGCAGGAAACAGATGGGCATAAAAAGCACATCATCATACCAGCAGCACTGAGAATCAGAAAGTCAACAATAAGCATTAAAAAATAGGCATAAAAAAAGAAAAGCTTTGGATAGGATCCAAAGCTTTTCTTGTATTGTTTTCCCAAAATGACGTGTAGCTATAATTTGACACCTAGCTCTCGCTAGGGGGGTACCCTGATATGGGTTTCTACCTTCCTCTGCTGCTGACAGATTGTAAATGAGGCATGATATCACGTCATATACGCAGGTTCCCGTTTTGGCTCTGTAGGTTCAAATATAGGCATATCGTACATCCCAGGCTTAATACTCTTAATTTAATTTTATATTAACATAAAACATTAACATAGTCTATAGAATTATATGCCGCTGCTTGTATTTTTATCTAGAGACTGAGGATATATAGTATATAATGTTCATTCTATATGGGTATTATCTGCAATGAAAAATAGATTTATGTATATTAGAAATATTTCATTTTAACGCATATTGTTGACCGAAGCAGGTATAATTGTATATACTAAAAAAAAGGGTAATTGTGGATATGCAGGGGGGATTTCTTTGAAGCATACAATTCTGGATTTTGAAGCAATGATTGAAAGCGTGAGGAAAGACGGAAGGATACATGATTATAGGATTCAGGAACTGCGGGTTTATGAGAATTACCTATATTACAACAGGAGATATGTCGACCATAAGTATCATGAGTCTGTTGAGTACAATCTTTTTCCTAATGAGAACATCGGCATCTACAAGCTGCACCAATCCAACAAGCAGCAGTTTGATCCATCGGAAGTGTATAAATACTATGTGGATATGGTAAGTGTCTCTAAGGAAAAGAAGCTTTGGAGAGCAAAGGATTTATACATAGATTTTATTGTCAAGGGCGATGGAAGATATTATGTGGTAGATATCGATGAGTTTAATGATGCTATAAGCAGCAAAGAGCTTAAGGAAAACGAGGTAAAGGATGCCCTTAATGGTTTGGATAATATTCTTAAGGGTTATTATGAAAGCAATGATCTGGAATATTATATAAATAGTCTTAGGGAGCAATACAGCGGGATAGGAAAGCTTTTGCTGAGTAAAAAAACAGCTTGACATATATTGTAAGTTAATATATAGTTATTCTTAATAAATAATTAATATAAGTAATGGGGGTTTTATTATGGATATAAAAGGTACAAAAACAGAGCAAAACTTGTTGACAGCTTTTGCTGGTGAATCTCAGGCAAGAAACAAGTATACATACTTCTCCAGTGCAGCTAAGAAAGAAGGCCTTGAGCAGATTGCGGGAATTTTTCAAGAGACTGCAGACAATGAGAAAGAGCATGCAAAAATGATTTTTAAATTCCTCTGTGGAATTGGAGACACAAAGGAAAACCTGAAGCATGCAGCAGAAGGTGAGAACTACGAGTGGAGCTCCATGTACAAGGAATTCGAGAAGACTGCCAGAGCAGAAGGCTTTCAAGCGATTGCTGAGTTTTTCAACAAGGTGGCAGGCGTAGAAAAGGAACATGAGGAAAGATACTTGGCTCTGCTGAAGAACCTTGAAGAGAATAAGGTGTTCAAGCGTGATGAGCAGACCACATGGAGATGCAGGAACTGCGGACATATTCATGTAGGTGCTGAAGCTCCTGAATTATGCCCAACTTGCAAACATCCAAGAGCATACTTTGAAATAGCAGCATTTAACTATTAATTATATATTTCGCACTTAATCCTTTATAGTATAATTCAAATAAGTGCGAAATATTACAGTTAAAGCCCGTGAAGCACTAAGTATCCTTTCTGATAAAAATTCATACATGCATCTAGTATGAATTTACATATTTAAAAACTTAGTGAGTAACATGATCAGTCCTTGCAATTTATTGCAGGAACTTGTTTTTTTCAATATAATATGTTGCATAAAAACCTCCTGTATCCAAACAATATATATAAAAAGCAAGGAGGTGTTCATATGGCAAGAAAGGTAAGAGAGGGACTTGTACCCACAGTTCTCGGCACTGCTGTTACAGTGGCAGGTCTGGCAGCTTTTGGAGCTGCTCCGGTGGCCGCAGCTGGAATAGCTGGTTTTGGACTTGCTCACGTTGTACTTGGCGGTATAGATCTTGTAACTCATAATAAAAAGTAAAGGATGACTTTGGACTGATTGATAATCTATAAACAAAAGTGTCCCGTGGCTTGATTGCCATGGGACACTTTTTATTTATAGAAAAAATTTGAATTCAACAAGAGTAAGTATTATTTCTATTCCTATAAGTATAATAACCATCCATTCCAGCCTATTTCCCCGCCTCTGATTCGTCAACGCTCCAAACACCTGTGTAATGTCCATCAGAGTTTCTGTCTTGGCTTGGATCTTTTCGTATCTTTCTTTCAACTCATAGAACTGGGAGAGCTGGATATAAAGAGTTTCTGCATTTTGGTTTTCCCAGGTAATATCTGGTTTATCCAAAAGCATTATATATGATATGGTATCAAATTTAAAGCCTAAAATTCTGGCTGACATTTTAGCATTTTTTGCATCACTAATATTCAATATCCCCCGACCAAGCAAATCAACCATATCTTCAACCTCGTCAAGGAGGCTGTTTAAATCCTTTTCTACTTTTTCAAGGGCAACAGATTTTGACAGTACGATTGCGAGTGTCTCAAGCTGGTAGCTTTTAAACTCTTTAACTGACATGCTGTTGAAGTCTACAGAGAGTTCATCGGTTCCTATTTTTAGCATGTAGCTTTCCCAAAACCTGAAATCAGCGTTTTTTAGGTTACCTTCCAGCTTTTTCAGATAATTCACCACATCAACTATTTCATTGTGCTCCATGTCGATGAATACTATGCTTCCGAAAGGGAAAATGACAGCTGATTTTCCTTCGGGGACTGGTATGACGCCTTTTAGATGCTCCTCTTTAAGAGTAAGGTAGTCTTCCCACTTATATTTTTTATTAATTCCAAAATGGGAAGAGACTTTGTCTAAGCTTATTTCATTGCATAATGAAAAAGCTTTAATAGACTTTGCTTCCATAATATCTCTCCTCTTCGGTAATATAGTTTCATCAGCACATGTTCTTGATTTTTGCCGATTAAATGCTTTTTATACATTTATTGTACACATCAAGAGTCTCTGTGACAGTCTTGTGCCATGAATATTCTTTAGCCTTTTCGATACCCATAAGGCTGTACTTCTGCCACTCATCCCTATCAGTAAGCAGTGTGAGTATCGAGTCAGCAATGTTATCAATAGAATAAGGATTTGTCAGCATACACGCATCCCCTACAATTTCCGGTATGGAGGATACATTGGAGGTTACAACAGGGGTACCGCATTGCATCGCTTCCAAAGGAGGCAGGCCGAAGCCTTCATACAAGGAGGGATACACGAATACCTCTGCTCCATTGTAAAAATAGGGCAAATCTGCTGTAGGAACGAAATTCAGAAACTTTACATAGTCGCAAAGCTCAAGCTCCTCAGTAAGCTTCCATAGGGATCTGAAGGACCTGGAATGCTCTCCCAAGATTAGAAGGTTAATTACTTCCTCTTTTTCCATTATAACCTTCTTAAAGGCTTTAATCAATCGGGCTATATTCTTCCTTTGGCTGAAGCCTCCGAGATAAAGCACATACTTCTTATCCACGCCATATTTGTTGAAAATCACTCTCTTTGCATTATCCTTATCCAAAGGTCTAAAGATCGGATCTGCAGCAAGGTGCGTCACTGTAATTTTGTCGTCAGCTACTCCGAAGTATTTCTGGATATCCGATTTGGAATAATGAGAAACAGTTATTATATGAGAAACATCTTCAATGATGTATGGAGTATTTCTCAGGGTATAGTCCAAGTGGGGCCTGTCGACTGTTTCCGGCATTACATAAGGAATGAGATCATGGAGGGTTATGATTTTGACTCCCTTTAAGTTCTTAGGAAGTCCAATGCCATTGACGGTATTGTGAAAAATATCAATGGGATAATTGATATCCCATTTCAAATCATAGACATTACGCCAGAAATCAAGACGCCTTTCGCCAATCAGAAGGTTCTTGGGTATATCATTGATGTCAAAATAATCAGTTCTATCTTTATATGGATAGAATAAGTATATATTCTTCAATTGCTGCTGTTTGTTCAAGTTTTCCAGCAGGTTGTTGGTATAGGTAGCTAAACCGGAGCCTATATGCCAGGTTATTATTCTTCCGTCAATCCCAAGATTCATATTTTATTAACCTCCCGAAAGATATTGTGTTGCATAGGGAAGCCCTAACAATACAAAGGTAGAAACACATATATTTTCATAATATGTATAACCGGAAAGAATGTGACTGAGATACTTGTACTATATAAATAGTAATATACGAGTAATTGCCAAATTGTGCTATAATAATTATGGTTTGTATTTTGAAATTTTGGAGGGAGGAAATATATATGCGTAATGCCGACGAAACGAGAAATCTGGTTTCAAGAAAAGACAAGCTTACTGCTGTGATGAAGGAAAAAGAAATTAAAGCGCTAGTGCTTAGTCCGTCAATGGATATGCTTTATACTACAGGCTTCAATACTTTCCAGGGAGAAAGACTGCTGGTATCTGTCCTTGATGCAAGCGGTGATATAGTATTTATAGTACCAAAGATGTATGAGCATGAGGTAAGGGGAAAAGCTATATTTGACCGTATCATAGCGTGGGATGATTCACAGGATCCTAAGGAAATCCTTGATTTGTTGTGCCATGAAAAGGGTTATTCGGAAGGCGCAGTTGCTATCGAAGATACTATGTGGTTTAATATCTTTGAAAAAATATATGAAGCTTTTAAGGGCGCTCGATTTATTAAAGCGACCAGTGTAATTGGAGAGCTGAGAAAACATAAAACGACTGATGAAGCTGATAAGATGAGGAAGTCCTCAGAGCTGGCGGACAAGGCTGTAGCAAGGACTATTCCAAGGATTAAGGCAGGTATGAGAGAGACTGAAGTAAGGGATATTTTGGAGGCAGAGCTCAAAATGCAGGGCATGTCAAGTCCATCCTTTGAAACAATTATAGGCTCCGGACCTAACAGCGCTCTTCCGCATTATACTGCAGGGGATAGGATTCTACAGGCTGGAGACAGCATCGTTATGGACTTTGGCGGCGTACACCAGGGTTACTGCTCCGATATGACCAGAACTGTAATGCTTGGTAAGGCAACATCGGAATATAGAGAGGTATACGAGACTGTCAAGGAAGCTCAGAGAAAGGCTATAGAAGCAGTAAAGCCAGGGGTGAAAGCTTCTGAAGTAGATGCTGCTGCAAGAAGCTATATTACTGCGAAGGGCTATGGGGATTATTTCATACACAGGACAGGACATGGGATTGGTATGGAAGTCCATGAGGAGCCGTACATATCAAATATTAGCAAATCTATACTTCAACCTGGAATGGTATTCAGCATAGAACCGGGAGTATACCTGCCAGGCAAGTTCGGAGTGAGGATAGAAGACCTTGTAATGGTGACAGAGACTGGAGTGGAAGTGCTGAACAAGTATACAAAAGAATTGATAGAGATATGAAAAAAAGCCTGTTGCTTGCGCAACAGGCTTTTTGTTTGAACTTATTAAGCTGAAACGCCTTTATTCTTTGCTTTTGGTCCCTTGTATTCCGGAGCTGATGGGTCATCTTCCAGCTTCATCATTGTGATTCCTGTGAAACCGAATACGATGGATACTATCGGGTTAACAAGATTCAGGAAGCAGTATGGAAGATATTCTATTGTTGGAACACCAAGGTATGTTGACATTGTAGCACCGCAAGTATTCCATGGAACAAGCGGTGAAGTAAGTGTACCGGCATCTTCCAAGCACCTTGAAAGGTTTCTTGGAGCAAGGCCTCTTTTTCTGAACTCATCCTTATACATTTTGCCAGGAAGAACTATTGAAAGGTACTGGTCGCCAGCAAGAACGTTTGCGAATATGCTTGTGAAGATTGTTGCTGTAACCAGCGAGCCTGTGCTTTTTGCAAATTTCAGGATTACTTTTGCAACAGCTTCGAGCATACCTGTCTTCTCGAGTATTCCGCCGAAAGTAAGAGCTGCCAATATAAGTGATATAGTCCACATCATGCTCTGGTAGCCGCCTCTTGTGAGGAGGTCATCAAGCACCTGGTTTCCTGTTTCAGAAACAATGCCGTTCTGCATTGCATTCATAATATCGGCAAGGTTTGCACCCTGGAACAAAACAGCAGCAACTCCGCCAAGGAGTGTGCCTATGAAGAGACCAGGTACAGCAGGAACCTTTTTAGCAACCATTACGATTACTATTATAGGTATAAGCAGGAGAAGGGGATTAACATTGAAATTCTCCTTCATTAGACTCATAACTTGCTGTATGTTGGAAGCGTCAAGAGCTGTGCTGGCAAATCTTGCGCCTAAGATGCCAAAGCCAATGAGTGCTATTACTAAGCTGACACCTGTGGTATATACCATATGTCTGATATGGTCGAAAAGAGTAGCACCAGCCATAGCAGGAGCCAAGTTGGTTGTATCGGAAAGAGGTGACATTTTATCACCGAAGTATGCACCGGATATTATAGCACCAGCTGTCATTGGAGCGGGTATTCCAATACCTGCGCCTATGCCCATGAGAGCTATACCTATTGTACCTGCTGTGCCCCAGGAAGTACCTGTCGCAAGGGATACAATACAGCAAAGCAGACATGCAGCTACAAGGAAAAAGCCAGGTGAAAGCACCTGCAAACCAAAGTAGATAAGTGTGGGAACAACACCACCGAGTATCCATGTACCTATTATCATACCTATGATTGCAAGAATTAAAATAGCCTGCATCGTACCTGATATACTGGAGATTATTCCTTCTTCAACCTCACCCCAAGTATAACCGAGTCTGGTTATTGCAACAATTGCTGCCACAAGAGCTCCCAACACCAGTGGGATATGCACATCTCCGTTTACACCGAAGAACGGAAGAACCATATACATTAAAAGGCCGATTGTAATTACAACTGGAATCAGTGCTTCGAGTAGTGTTGCTTCTCTTTTTGTTTTTTGTGCCATTTATATTGCTCCTTTCGTATTTTACTGACTATACCTGTGTAGTTAACATAATTCACGACTCACCCCATGCTTAGAAAACATAATATGTTGCACAGATAAAGCGGTATTAATTTATATTCATACATTATTGTTAATAGCTATAAGTACTGGCTTTGTAAGCATGGAGATGCGTATATTATCTCAAGAAATTTACATTATGTAAATAGAAAAAATATGCAATTGAAGAGATAAATGTGAGATATTTTAGGTCAAGTAAACTTCCTCCTAATATTTTTTATCAAATGCATAATAAATATTGAAAAAATGCTTATAATATGAAAAACGAATATTTTGCATTTTTATCAGATTCTGGATATATAGATTTTGCGAAATACCCAATATGAAAGCTTAGTGCGTTCAAAAAGATTTATCAACTTATTTGAGAATATTTGAAATATAGGGATTGAACATGCTAAACTTCTAAAAATACAGAATATTTAGAAGTTTGCAGCTATATTTAGATTGAAAAAGTTATCATATTATAGTATCTTTATATTAATCTCCAACAATTTATTTTGCGAAATATCAATTTGTATATATTCAAATTTCGCAAAATATTTCATTACAGTTATTGAATTCGCACTTTACCCTTGATTGGGCTAGGGGCGTTCAATATAAAAACATATAAGGGGGTAATTATTATGGTTAAGTTTATTCTGGGTGTAAAGGGCTCAGGTAAGACAAAAAGAATGATCGACATGGCTAATGAGTCCGTCAAAGCATCAAATGGAAACGTAGTTTATATCGACAGAGACAGAAACCACATATATGACCTTAACCGAAACATTAGACTAATTGAGGCTGGCGAGTTTCAATTGGAAAACCTCAAATCCTTTTATGGCTTTATTTGCGGCGTGATATCACAGAATTTTGACATAGACAGAGTATTTATTGATGGGCAGAAAATAGTAAGCAGTGCAGAAGACGATTGTCTTGAAAAGTTTGTTAAGAACCTTGAGAATCTCAACGAAAAGTTTGGTGTGAATTTCACGGTAAGCTGCAGCAGGAGTGCAGATGGAATACCGGAATTCCTGAAAAGTTACCTTATTTAATTAATCTAGAAAACAATTTAAGTTCATATACAATATAGAAGACCCTTTTGCGGGTCTTTTATTTTTTTCGAACATAAAATAGTTAATTACAATATTGTATTATTTTGATAAAATAAGTATGAGAATGAGAACATATGTTTATGTACAAACTCAGAATGATTATCGAAATGAACAAATGGATATATAAATATCCCTTCCGGGCAGAGTATTGCCTGTCATCGATGCAGTTTCACTGCACGATTGGATTACATTAGGTATGCTTTAATAAATTAAAGCAAGGGGGATTAACTGTGAACTTTTTAAACCTGGGTGAATTTAAAAACAGGATAATATCAACCAAGACTATAAATGCCAGAAACCCAATTTCAACAGATTTTCCAGAGGCTTTGTCTCCGGAGCTCTGCGAATACTTGAGAGGCCAAGGGGTAGACAAACTCTACTGCCATCAGAGTGAGATGTTTGAAAAAGCTTTACAGGGAAAAAATCTGGTCATAACAACCGCCACCTCCAGTGGAAAGACACTGAGCTTTCTATTGCCTGTGGTGCAGAAGATACTTGAGGACCCTACCACAAGGGCGATATTCCTGTATCCTACAAAGGCATTAGCCCATGACCAGTATAGGAACCTGGTTCCGATATTGGAGCACTTCGGTCCCAAAAGGATACAGGCAGGGATTTACGATGGGGATACCCCCACAAGCGAGAGGTCAAGAATCAGGAAAAATGCCAACATTATACTGACAAACCCCGAAATGCTTAATTCATCTTTTTTGACCAACCACAGCGTCTTCGGCTTCAACCATATATTCTCACGGTTGAATTTTCTTGTGATTGACGAGCTGCATTATTACAGGGGTGCTTTTGGTTCTCATATGGCAAATATCATGAGAAGGCTGGGGAGAATATGCAGCTATTACAAGAGTTCGCCGCAATTCCTCTGCAGTTCAGCCACTATAGCCAATCCAGTGGAGCTGGCCTCAAACATTTGCAGCAGGGAGTTCATACAAATAGATAAGGATGGTTCGCCTTCCAGTGAGAAAACAGTGTATTTCTGGCAGCCTCCCCTGGTAAGGGATACACAGTATAGGCGGACGCCGGAAGCGGAAGCCTCAGAACTGATACCGACATTGGTGGAGCAGGATGTAAAATTCATTACCTTCTGCAAGACCAGAAGAGAGGTAGAGGTTGTATTGAAGGAGGTAAGGGATAAGCTGTCCAATCTTGATGACAAGCCTACACTGGGAAGAAATCTATCTCACCTGGTAGCCGGATACAGAGGCGGCTATACCCCTGAGGAGAGAAGGGAAATTGAGTCCAGGCTGGCATCCGGCAAGCTGGCTGGAGTGGTGTCTACCAACGCACTTGAGCTGGGCATAGACATAGGAAAGCTTGATATAGTTGTCGAAGCCGGATTTCCCGGTACCAAGGCATCTTTTTGGCAGCAGCTGGGCAGAGCTGGGAGAAGGGGCGGAAAAGCGTATGGAATACTGATACTTGATGTCACACCTAACGACCAGTATCTTGCAATAAACAGCGACTGGCTCTTTGATACCGGCGTGGAGAACGCGGTAATTGACAAGGATAACCTTTTTATTCAGCTGGCTCATGTAAGGGCTGCGGCAGCCGAGCTGCCTTTATCTCTTGATGATGCAGCGATTTTTCCGGATCTTGGTGAGATAGTACCTGTACTTATACAGGCCAAGGAGCTTAGAAATGAAGGCGGGAGCTATATCTGGACGGGAAACGAGTTCCCGGCAGGGGACTTTAATCTAAGGAATATTAATAATAAGACCTATAAAGTAGTAAACAAGCTGAACGGCATGGTGATTACCGAAATGGATGAATACCTCGCATTCCATGAGGTGCATCCCAAAGCTATATATATACACGACAGCATGCAGTTCATGGTAGAGAGCCTGGATATTGTGAACAGGATAGCACATGTATTTCCTGTGGATATGAACTATTTCACAGTTCCTTTTGTTGAGACCGATGTAAATGTACTGAGGGAATTCAAGGCTCAGACTGTGAAGAGGACTGAAGCACGTTTCGGAGATGTGAAGGTGAAAGAGGCGATACCTGCATATAAGATGGTGCAGTTTCACAACCATCAGAACCTTGGTTTTGAGCGCATAACGCTTCCTCTTTTTCAGGAGATAGAGACAGAAGGTTTGTGGTTTACGGTGGATGACGAAGTAGACAGAGTTTTCAATGCCTATACGCAGCATAACTACTATAACGGCTTAAAGCATAGTCTGCTTAACGCTTCCATGAGAAGGACAATGTCCACACATGAGGATCTTTCGGCCACTGTATTCAACACAAAAACTGAGCAGGGGGAGGTCAAAAAGTCTCATATACTCATATATGACCTTTATCCGGGAGGGCTTGGTTTTTCTGAGAAGGCTTATGATTATGCGCAGAACATCCTGGAGGAAGCAATACTGCTGGTGGAAAACTGCGGCTGCGAGGATGGCTGTCCTGCCTGCGTAGGAGACTATCACCTGGATAAGAAGCTGGTGCATTGGGGGCTTCAATCCATGCTAAAGGAAGCGAAGACTCCCGAAAACATAAAAAAGGCAGAGCTGGCTCCAAGGATAGTGATTGAGCATATGTGCAAGCTTTCTGAGCTGCCTGCAAGATGGGATGAGTTCGTACGCTTCCTGAGGTCGAAGGGTGAGTACATGAACAGCTTCCTGAGCACAATAGACAATGTTGAAGTGTCTGGTTCCCTTCTAAATATAGTAACGGACTTCAAGTTTTATGAGGAATGGATATTGGACCCATCCAATAAGCGAAAGCTTGTGAATACAATCAAGAGATATGTAGAGGTGCCATCGGGGTTTGATATAAGCGTTAAGGTCTTAAGCAAGACCCCGGGAGATATAGGCGAGAAGATAATGAGAAGGTATGACGATTTAGTGAAGTAGGTGAGTCCTTATATGGAGGATTTGTATAGAAAGCTTAAGGGACAGGAGAAGCCTGAGCTTCAAGAGCTGCTGCAGGACCTGGATAAGCTTAATGAATATCAGAGAGCCGCTGTATTGGATCACAGCAGGGTAATGCTTCTGAATGCCCAGGTAGGCAGTGGAAAGACTACAGTATTGATAAACAAGATACTTTATCTGCACTTTGCCAAGGGGATTCCTCTTGAAAGCATGGTAGTGCTCACCTTTACCAATAAAGCTGCGGAAGAGATAAAGATACGCATAAAGGAAAAGAACAAAAGCATAAAGGAGGAGGAGCTGCGTTTCTTCGGGACCTTTCACGGAGTATGCAGAACACTTCTCTCTTCTGTGCTTCCGGTAAAAGAGCTAGGATATACCAGCGGGTTCTCAATCTATGATGCTGATGAAATGCTGGAGCTGTATGAACGGGTAATAAATGAAAATGATCTGGCTTTGAAATACAAGAATAAGATAAGAAAAAGGATCGAACAGCACAGGCAGGGAAAGCTTCTTTATGGCAATATGAAGCATGATGATGACCTGACTGAATTCATCAAGCTTCTAGAAGCAGAAAAGAAACGCTGCAACGCAATGGAGTTTGATGATCTTATAGAGAATGCCACAGCTCTTCTGCGAAACCATGAATATGCCCCGGAATGGATAATTGTTGATGAGTTCCAGGACAGCGATGACAGACAGCTTGAGCTTATTGAGTGTATGAAGAAGGAAAAAACGCACGTTTTTGCTGTAGGGGATCCAAACCAGGTTATATATACATGGAGAGGCAGCAGAAAAGATATTTTTGGGGAGTTCAGAAAAGCATACAATGGGAATGAATTAACCCTTCCCATAAGCTATAGGTCCACCACAACTATTTTGGATGCTGCCAGAGTATTCCTTGAACCGGGACAGCTTATCAGGGGCATAAGGGACGAGGGTAAGCCCATAGTGGTGAAAAAACACCATAACACCTTCAATGAAGCCTTATACCTTTGCGACAGGATTAGGAAGCTTGTGAGCGAGGGTTTTAAGTACAGTGATTTTGCTGTACTATACAGAAAACAGAAGCAGTCGGAAGTGTTCACGAATGTATTTGAAAAAGGCGGAGTACCCTATGAGGTTTCTTTAAAGCGGACGCTCAAGGACATACCTGTATTGTATTGGCTTGTGAGGCTGTTAAAGGCAGCAGCTAATCCTAACGACAGGGATAGCGTTGCATACATGCTTAGGGATAACAGATACGGCTTGGGTATGGGGAAAAAGCAGATAAAGGAGATTATTTGCACCGTTGAGGCGGGTGACACCCCGGGTAACGAGCTGATGAAAAGGACCATTGAATTTAAAGCTTGGTGCGGCACTGATAATGAAATAGATGCTGTACGCATTTTCGAATATTTCGATCTTGGCGTATATCTGATGCCCACCTCCATAACCTATGAGGAGGATAGGACAAGGGTACTGAGTTTTCTTGGGGATATAACCAGGTATGCAGCTGACACTGGACAAGAGCTATATGCCAGTATTAAGGATTATCTGAATAACTCTGCACTGTATGGAAGTCAGTTGCTTAGTGAAAGAGCAGGGAAAAGCAGCGATTCAGTCAAGCTTATGACACTGCATGCCTCCAAGGGGCTGGAATTCAAGTGTGTGTTTATTTCTGCCGCCAATCTGGGGTTGATACCTATTCCGGCAAGAAAACCGGGAGAGGAAGAAGAGGAGAAGCGGCTGTTTTTCGTGGGTATAACCAGAGCTAAGGATTTTCTTGAGATATCCTATCATACAAACCCCGATGAGTTTGGTGTATACGGAATACCAAGCCCATACCTGAGGATGATTCCTCCTGAACTAATTGACAGTGAGGATTTTGTAAGCCGTGGAGCGAACCTTTCAGAGCTTCGCCGTGAGATAAAAGCAAATATCGACGTCAAGAGGATAGAGCACGATGCCCAGGCAGCAATACCTGAAATCAGTGATATAGTGAAGGTATACCATGAAAAGTATGGTCAGGGTATAGTAATTAGTGAAGATGAAGCCAATATTACGGCAGATTTCGAAGTATACGGAACAAAAGTGTTTTCCAAAGCATTTTGCCCGCTTACTTATGTTTAAATATGCTATAATAGTAGGAAAAGAAATTTGAAGGAGCTTACATGTTTGGATATATAATGCCGGAAAAGCCGGAGCTAAAGATGAAAGAATATGAGCTGTTCAGGGGTTATTACTGCGGCTTGTGCAAATCAATGGGCAGAAGCTTTGGGACCTTTTCAAGATTTGCACTTAATTATGACTCTGTTTTTTTGGGATTATTGCTTTCCTCAGTTCATAATGAGGTGCCTGTGCTTAAGAAAGAAAGCTGCATAGCCAATCCGGTGAAAAGAAAATGGATAGTAAAAAACAGCAGGCATATTGATTTTGCAGCAGACATTAATGTGCTGCTTACGTATTATAAATTGAAGGATAACATAAGGGATGAGGGCGGTTGGCTTCCGCGGATAGCACAAATGGCTTTCCGAAGAGGTTATAAAAATGCTGCCTCAAAAAACAAGAAGCTTGACGAAATCATAGCTGCTTCAATTTCGACACAGGTACTATTGGAGGAGCAGAAATGCAGTTCGATGGATGAAGCGGCGGAGCCCTTTGCAAATATGCTTAGCCAGTTGCTTGCCGCAGGCTACAGTGGTGAAGATCAGTCAATATCAAGGATTCTGGGCTGGATAGGCTACAATCTGGGAAAATGGGTTTACTTAATAGATGCATTTGATGATATGGAAAAGGATATAAAAAGCGGAAGCTATAATCCTCTTTTGCAGCAATACAAATATGAAAATCAGGATATTAAAGCTTTTAAGACGGGAATTGCAGATGAGGTTAGGATAAATCTTCTGCAGGCACTGTCACAGACCACGAGTTCTATAGAGCTATTGAAGCTGAGCAATAAAGGGATAATTGATAATATCTTATATGAAGGCCTATACGGCAAGACTGAGAAAGTATTGAGCTGCATAACCAGCGAAAAAAGGAGTTGCACGAGAGATGAGAAATCCATACGAAGTATTGGGAATTAGAGAAGGCACAGATGCAGAGGGAATAAAAAGAGCATATAGGGAGCTGGTTAAGAAGTACCACCCGGATCAGTACCAGAATAACCCCCTGTCAGATTTAGCTGAAGATAAGCTTAAGGAGATAAATGAGGCTTACGATTACCTTATGAAGAAGGCGGAGACACAAAAAGGGAGCAGGAGCTACAGTGCACAGGAGGGGCCAAGATACAGAAACGATCAGGAGGAAGCAGGCAGAGCCTACTATGACCAGGTAAGGACATATATAAATATGGGCAATGTTGCTGCTGCCGAGCAAATATTGGATGGAATCAGTTTCAGGGGTGGCGAGTGGCATTACCTCAAGGGACTTATCTTTATGCGACGAGGCTGGTACAATGAGGCAGTTACGAGCTTGAAGACCGCTGCGGATATGGAGCCCAGCAACTTTGAATTCAGAGATGCTCTGAACAGGGTAATGAATACAAACGGGCAGTATCAGTCAACGGTATATAACAGGAGAGGCTATAACAATGGACCTGACTTATGTGGCTTATGCCAGTGCATGGTCTGTACAGACTGCTGCTGCGAGTGCATGGGCGGGGACTTTCTTAGCTGCTGTTAACATAAGAGATGTAAAAATCATAGTTCTCTTATAATCTTTATAGGCGGTGACATTATGAGCAGGAAAATAGCTTTTATTGGTATATTTACCGGTGCAGCGGTGGTGCTTTTGTATATGGATTCAATAATGCCTACCGGCAAGCTGACATTATATTTTTTGGCATCTTTGCCCGTAGCCTTTGCGGTAATTGAGTTTGGGACAGGAGCAGGAATTGCACTATATTTCACTACATGTGTCCTGTCTGTACTGGTGACAGGCAATATATTTGGAATAGTGCCTTTCATGTTGTTTTTCGGGCATTACCCAATATCCAAGTATATAATAGAAAGGGGAAGGCAAGCGGCGGCTGAAATACTGCTTAAGCTTGCGGTCTTCAATATATCAGGACTTTTATGGTATTTGCTTTTCAAGAGTCTTTTCATTGCAGCTCTTCCTCCCCAATTCACCAAGAACAGCGTACTGTTGGTAGGTTTCATAGCGGCTTTGCAGCTGGTATTCTTTATATATGACTATGCATTTTCGAGACTGCTTTTTTATTATAAGTCCAGGTTGAGCATATTCAAGAGCAGATAGATAAATTCATAAAAGTCAGGGGGGATTATATGCTGGAAGAGAAAGTCGGGGGCAGGTACATAAGGGAGTGGAAGAGGGAAGACAACTCGGCAAACTAAAGAACTAATCTTAATTTACATTAGGGGGAGAATCGATAATGGGAAAATATGAAGAGACTCAGGCTAAAGTATTGAACTACTTTAACGACGGCTATAACTGCTGCGAATCAGTTGTAATGGCTGTATGTGATCATTTGGGTTTGGACAAGGAAATACCACAGAGAATCGCAACTCCTTTTGGAAGCGGAATGAGCAGGAACGGCAGCAACTGCGGTGCACTGAATGCAGCCTTCATCTGCATGGGCTTGGTGGGTGGAAGGAAGTCCAGCGAGGACAGCCGTGACACCTCATATATACCGGCAGACAGAGTATTTGCTAAGTTCAAAGAGAAATATGGCTCGGTCAGCTGCTATGATATAACAGGCGTAAATCTCAGAGATCCTGAGGTAGCTGCCAAGAACAAGGAAAGAATGCACAATGAGCTTTGCGGACCTATTGTGAAGCAAGTTACGCAGTGGGTGCTGGAGGAATTGGATAACAAGTAGAATAAAAGGCTGTAACCGTTTGGTTATAGCCTTTTTATCCCATATTTACATTTTGCCGCTGCAGTTCAGCACATTCTTTATCTTATGCTTCACCATGTTCGTTATAGCTTCTCTTGCCGGCTTCAGATACTGTCTCGGGTCGAAATCTCCTGGGTTTTCTGCAAAGTGCTTTCTTACAGAAGCAGTCATTGCAAGTCTCAGGTCTGTATCTATGTTTATTTTGCAAACTCCGAGCTTTCCAGCCCTTAAGAGCATATCCTCAGGAACACCTTGTGCTCCTGCAACGTTTCCACCGTACTTATTGCAAAGCGCCACAAACTCAGGAAGCACTGTTGAAGCTCCATGTAGAACTAATGGGTAGTTTGGCAGCAGCTTCGATATTTTCTCGAGTCTTGCAAAATCCAACTCAGGTTCGCCTTTGAACTTATATGCACCATGACTTGTACCTATAGCTATTGCAAGGGAGTCAACCCCTGTTCTTTGAACAAATTCAACTGCCTGATCAGGATCTGTATATGTAGCATCTTTTGCGGAAACCTTCACAGCATCCTCAACGCCTGCCAGCTTGCCCAGCTCAGCCTCTACAACCACACCTCTCGCATGAGCGTATTCAACAACCTTCTTTGTAACTGCTATGTTTTCTTCGAAGGAATGCTTGGAGCCGTCAATCATTACGGATGTGAAACCCCCATCTATGCAGGATTTGCAAATCTCAAAATCATCACCATGATCCAAGTGCAGGCAGATCGGGAGACCACTGTCTTCAACCGCTGCTTCAACCAACTTCATAAGATACACATGCTTCGCATATTTTCTTGCACCTGCAGAAACCTGGAGTATAAGAGGAGCTTTCTCTTCCTTTGCTGCATCAACGATACCCTGGATTATCTCCATGTTGTTGACATTGAACGCACCTACTGCATATTGACCTTCATATGCATTCTTGAACATTTCCTTTGTTGTTACTAATGGCATGATAATACCTCCTTTGATATATATAAGTATATCTAATATTTATAGTAGTCATTCACATTAGAATGAAACTATATTACATAGAAAACCATATAATGTTGCATTATATGAGATATATAATAGTATGGGTCAATATAAGTCCCGCTACATTAAAATGTGTCCATACCACTTTTTTATTATACCAGATATTTTCTCATTTGTACCAAAAAATTCAATAAAAAAAGAACTAATTTCGGGTGGAGTGCAGCTTACAGCTGAATACCCTAATTAGTTCAATTATTACAGCATTTCTACAATTTTCAGGTCAAGTCTGCTGCTAAGGTCGATTATCGAGTCTTTCGATTTTACAAGAGGCTTGGAAATCCTGTTGGAATTAATATATATTATCTCCGCTGTGGAGCCATCGCTCAGTTTGACCATGTTTCCAACATAATAGCTTGATATATGCTTTAAGAATGTAAGCATTATACCTGTATCACACTTGGTCAGATATTCACTTTCATACATTTCCAGCACGTCAAATGGCGGCTGACGCTTCTTGTATACACGGTTGGAGGTCATTGCGTCATATACGTCAACAACGGCGAGGACCTTCGCATAATAATGAATCTGGTTTGAGCGCAGTCCGAAGGGATATCCTGAGCCATCCTCTCTTTCGTGATGCATCAATACGCCAAGAGCAACATCCTTGCTTATGCTCTCATTTTGCTCCAGCATCTTATAGGCAGTCACCGGGTGTTTCTTAATCTCATCAAATTCTTTATTCGTAAGTGCGTCAGGCTTGTTCAGGATTTCCGGCGGCACCTTTGATTTTCCTATATCGTGCAATATCCCGCAATAAGAAAGCTGCTCAATTTGAGTATGACTGAGGTTCAGCCAGGAACCCAGCAGGGAGCAGAGCAGGGATACATTCAAGCTGTGAGTATATGTATATTCATTGATTGATCTTACCTTGCTCAGGCAATTAACCAAGTCGTTTATTGAATCGAAGTTATTGCTAAGGCTCTTGGAAACTTCATGTATGCGTTCCATTTCCAAGCCTCTACCGCAGCTTATATCCCATATCACTTGTTTGAACTCTTCAAGATTGTTGTTGTATTGTGCTTCAATAACAACCTGCTTCTTCTCCTTAAACTCATAATCCTTATAGACCTTAACAAAATTCAGGCCAAGTTTCATCAGCTTATTTATAGAGTACTCGTCCAATACGGAGTTCTGGTATAATATTACAGCTCCATAGTCGTTTACAATGTCTGATGCCAATACCATACCAGGTTCACAATCTGAAGTTTTCATTACTCGTACTTCGGCCATTATATCACCTGTTTCTTAAATTTGAAATGTAGGGTGAACAAAATCGCATTTACATAATAATTATAACAGAATTACATAATTATAGTAATAATAAATGCGGATAATAACTTGTCAGGTGCTGTCTGAATTTTTAGATTTACTGAAATATACAAAAATATACTTATAATTATGATTATATATAAAATATTCGCAAAGTAAAGATAATTAGAAATAATGTATAAAAAAGGGAATATTAGGTGGATTATGCAGAAGCGTCTAGAACTAGCCTGTTACAGTGTTTTATTGGGGTCAAAGGAGGAATTCATTGTGTTATGTAGAATATATAAATATCAAATATGATACTGAAAAGGTGAAAAAAATGCTTACTCTAAATATTCAATTGGATAATTTGATTTTTAAAGATATAACCAAGGATGATCTTGGCGATGTCTTGGATTTATATAACCAGAATGAGCAGAACATATATGCTACAGGTATAGATAGAAGGATGTCCCTGGAGGATATCAATGAGAAGTATCTGGAAGTGCTGGTTAACAGCCATGAATTTTTTACGGGTATTTTCCTCAGGGAGGGTGCTGGACTGCAAATGGTTGGTGTTATAAAAGGAAGGATAGATTATGAAAACAGTGAGGAAGCATGGATATCCTCAGTTCTTATTGACAACAGATACCAGAGGCTGGGTATAGGAACTAAGACTGTCGACATTTTGACTGACATGCTGAATAAGAGCTATGATGTTAAAAGATTCTATATAGGCATAATATCCGGAAACAATGTAGGAAAGTGTTTCTGGCAGAAGCTTGGGTTCATATATTTCAGGACTATTGAACAGTATATCAAGCTTAAGAACCTGGCAGCTGACTTTATAATAATGAAAAAGGAAACCACATAAAAAAAACTCCTGGTTCAATCCAGGAATTTTCATTATGTCTTGTTTTTCAAATTTGACATTATACTTCTTACGTAATTCTGAGTTTCTTTGTAAGGTGGTATCCCACCGTACTTTTTAACACTTCCGGGGCCTGCATTGTATGCCGCGAGAGCGTACTCAAGATTGCCGCCGAATTCAGACAGCATATCCTTCAGATATTTTACGCCTCCATCTATATTTTCCTTGGGGTCAAAAGCATTTCTCACGCCTAAAGCTTCTGCGGTTCCAGGCATTAACTGCATGAGTCCCATGGCCCCTGTGCTTGATACTGCCGTTGAGTTAAAGCCTGATTCTGCTTTTATAACTGCCCTTATTATATTGCTGTTGATATTATATTTTTTTGAAGCAGCTTCAATTAATTGACTATAATCGCCGCTCAACTGGCTTTGATCATCAGTTGTTCCAACAATCTCATTCTCAAGCATTTTCTCGAAGCTTGGGGGGGGTTCTTTTAGAAGCTTCACAAAAGGTGGAAGCTGACTTTGTATTTCTGAAAGCTTTTGACGAAGAAGGCCGGATAAAATAGAAGACAACTCAATCAACTCCTTCTGAGATATAGGTTGCATTAAAGCTGGTTCAAGGAAGATGTAGGCAACCTATGAATTCAAGGAATATGATTTTGCAATATTGAAATCGTAATATAAAATGTTTATTGCAAAACATATTGGTACAAGCCTTTATTTCATTTTAATACAAAATGCAGTACTTATCAACAAAAGAGGAAAATTGACAGAATTTATAACGAAATTGATATCGTTTTTATTTTCCATATACAGTATAATTGTATCGAGGTGGTTGGTTTGAGGATGACTAGGTTTGAGAGAAATAGAAATAGAAAGGCTTTGAAGAAGGTTGTCCTTGTTTTATTTCTTGTAATTGTTCCACTGACAGCAGTTGCTGCTTCAATATTCTTTATGAATATATACAATAAAGGAAGCAGTATGGAGGCTTTAGGCGGGACACCCTCAAACAGTGTGGTTGCCTTCAAATACAACTATGAAATAAATAGCAAAGCTCTTTACAGAATAGAGCTTCAAAGCTCAGAGAGCTTCGAAGAAGCAGGAGCCTATCTAAAGAGCATTAAAGCCAAGAAGTTAAATGGCTTTATAGTTAAAGAGAAGGGCTATAAAGTCATATACGGTGTTTTTGTCAGCCAGGATGAGGCAGACAAAGTGCAGGACAGTATAGCAGTAAAAGTAAAAGGCAGCATAGTTGAGACCAGACTCCCAGGCTACAGCTTAAAATATAATGAGACGGACAATACATTTATACAGCTGGTACAGGCAACAGACAAGCTTATCTGGGAGACTGCGAAGTCAAAGTCCATGATTAGCCAGGAAATCGCTTTAAAGTCGAATGTCGATCTTGCGCCTGCGCTTGAAGAAATCTCAAAGGGTGAGGTTAAGCTGGAGAAATACCTGGGCTATGCGGAAAATATAAATGTGTCCAAGGAGCAGATGGTTTTCAGGGAAAATTTCGTAATACTGCTGAAAGAGGTGCTTGCTCACAAGCTTGACAATGAGAAGGATTATTATAGAATTCAGGATGGTATGATGAACCAGCTTGAAGCGTACAAAAAATTTATAGGAAAGCTTTTGATATAGCGAGATTGGAAAGTAAAAGGGGGTATATTCATGAAAATATGCGACGTTAGCAACATATTGAACGCAGAGGTGTTGTGTGGAGATAAGAATTTGAACAAGGAGGTTTCCTATGCCTTCGGTTCTGATCTTATGAGCGACGTTCTGGCTTTTGTAAAAGGAAAGACGATTCTCCTTACCGGACTTACCAACCAGCAGGTGGTAAGAACAGCTGAAATGGCTGATTTAAGCGCCATAGTTTTTGTCAGGGGGAAAAAACCTGAAGAGGATATTATAAGTCTGGCTTGCGAGAATGAGATTGTGCTTCTCTCGACCAGGGATACTTTGTATACGGCTTCAGGAAAGCTATACAGCAACGGGCTTGAAGGAGTAAGCATAGGCCTGTAGGGGACTGCACCCTCGCGGTTCTGTTTTGGTTAGATGCCCTCGTTGTACTGTTTGTAATTTATAGAGTCAATTTATGGAGGAAATACTAATGCAAGATATAAATTATGCATTTACTGTTGAAAAAGATGATTTTGTCAGAGCAGGAGAAGCATCCAGCAATATAAAAAAGATTTTGAGACAGTTGGGGATTGATTCTGCTGTCATAAGAAATATATCTATTGCTACTTATGAAGCAGAGATGAATATTGTAATTCACTCCATGGGCGGTCATATTGAACTGGAGATCACCCCGGGGTTTATAAAAATAACAGCAAGTGATAGAGGTCCTGGCATAGCTAATGTTGAACTCGCTATGCAGGAGGGTTATTCAACAGCTACAGATAAAATCAGGGAAATGGGCTTCGGAGCTGGTATGGGTTTGCCAAATATGAAAAAATGCTCCGATAGATTTAGTGTGGATTCTTCTGCAGGAAAAGGTACGGTAATTTCTATGGAAGTTGATTTGAAAGCAGGTGATTGAAATGGGAGGGAAGTACTTTCACTCGGTTGTGCTGAATGATGACAGATGTGTCGGCTGTACAAGCTGTCTAAAAATATGTCCAACTGAAGCAATAAGGCTGAGAGAGGGAAAGGCTCGGATAATAGGCGAAAAATGCATTGACTGCGGCGAATGTATTAGAATATGCCCCAACCATGCTAAGAATGCAGTCACAGATACTCTTGACATCATGAAAAGGTACAAATACACTATTGCTATACCTTCTCTGGTGCTTTACGGGCAATTTCCCGGGAATGTCGGAATAAATGAGATGCTGGCAGCAATAAGGAAAATAGGGTTTGACGAGATATACGAAGCATCGGTTGGCACGGAGATAATAACCAATGTATTAAAAAACCACATACTTAAGAATCCGGACAAGAAGAGACCGATAATAAATGCTACCTGTCCCGCAATACTTAGGCTTATACAGATCAGGTTCCCTGAGCTGCTGCCTAATGTGGCCGATATAGAAACTCCTATGGAGATAGCAGCGCGGTTGGCAAAGATAGAAGCTGTAAAAAAGACTGGCTTGTCCATAGCTGAGATAGGAGTTGTTTTCATTTCACCATGTACTGCAAGGATGACAAGTGTGACAAATCCATTGGGCATTAAGAATTCTTATATCGATGGGGTATTGTCAATGAAGGCGGTTTACGGTGAAATATTGCGGAATATTAGCAGCAGCAAAGCTGAAGATATTACCAGAAGTAGCAAGGAGTCACTGCTCTGGCCTTTAGTTGGAGGTCAGGGGGAACCGCTGGGAATAGAGAATTATCTTGCTGTTGATGGGATACATGAGGTTATCAAGGTGTTGGAAGAAATTGAGATGGATAAGCTGGACGGACTGGAGTTCTTTGAGGGCATGGCTTGTATAGGAGGGTGTGTAGGCGGACCGCTTACCATTGAGAACCCCCATATTGCCAAAAACCGTATGAAGGCACTGTCAAAAGGGCTATCGAGCTCGAATACCTGTGAAGAAGAGATAAAAGCACAAATAGAAATGTATAAGGATGGTTTGATAAGGCTTACAGAAAAAATTGAGCCTAGAGCAATAATGCGTCTGGATGACGATATTTCCAAGTCAATGAGAAAAATGGAAATGATAAAGGAAATATTAAAATACCTGCCAGGTATTGATTGCGGCGTTTGCGGAGCACCAACCTGCAGGGCTTTTGCAGAAGATATTGTAAAGGGTGAGAATCAAAAGGCCATTTGCATAGTTAAGACAATGGAAAGCTTCAAAAATAAGTAAAAGATAAATTAGCAGGAGGTTTAGATATGATAATAAGAGAATGCAGTGAGAAAATGGGATTAAAGCTGTTGGCCGGAACTAACGGCATAGATAAGGAATTGGGAGGAGCTTATATTTGTGATCTATTAAGCTGGGTCATGGCCCATGGCAAGAAGAATGATGCATGGATAACTGTTCAAACTCACTCAAACATAATAGCAGTGGCAGCATTGTTGGAGCTGGGCTGTATTATTGTACCGGAAGGCATAGAGGTTGAAGAGGATACTTTACGTAAGGCTGAGGAAGAGAACATTGCAGTTTTTCAATCAAATCTGAGCGCTTACGAGCTTGCAAAAGAACTTTACAAGATGGGAATTGAATAGCATGGAATTTGCGGTGGATTTTCACATACACACGGCATTATCACCGTGTGGTGATGAGGACATGACACCAAGTAATATAGTGAATATGGCTCTTCTAAAAGGACTCGATATTATAGCCGTTACGGATCACAACTCCTGCGGCAATCTTCCGGCAGTTATGGAAGTGGCAAGAGAAAACGGGCTGATGGTTATCCCGGGGATGGAAGTCCAGACAAAGGAAGAAGTCCACGTAGTCTGCCTTTTCAAAAAAATAGAGGGAGCTTTAAAATTTGCTGAGATAGTATATAATTCCTTGCCAGATATAAAGAATAATGAGGAAGTGTTTGGGCGCCAACTGCTTTTCAATGCAAGAGATGAAATAGTTGGAAAAGAAGAGAGACTTCTGCTGTCTTCGGTCGCTCTTTCGGTCAATGACGTTTTTATATTGGTCAGAGGACTTGGAGGAATTTGTATTCCAGCTCATGTGGACAGACCAAGTTTTAGTATTATTGCAAATCTTGGCTTCATCCCTGCCAATCTCAAAGTAAAAACAATAGAGATATCAAAAAAGTTCACTCCAGAAGCTGCTTTTAAAAAATACCCATTCTTAAGTAAGTTCAATTATATAGTATCCTCTGATGCTCATTATCTGGAAGATATAAGTGAGAGAGAATTCTTTATCGAGCTGGATTGCCTGAGTATAAGTGAGATTTTTGATAAGCTTGAGGTCAAGGAAGAGGCTATGTAACTATTTAATTTGCTCAATTTTTAATAAAATATGCGAAAAAATAAAAAAAATTCAAAATAATTGTTAAAAAATTATCTAGTTTGTGTTACAATATTGGAGGGCATAAATTGACAAATTTATATCAATCGAAATTAATAATTTCCAATTCTAAATATTTGAAGGAGGGAACTCTTTAATGTCTGACGCTGCAATGAAAGAAAAGATGGAGAAACTGGAGCATGTACTTATAGAGCACAAGGATCAGCAAGGTGCTTTAATGCCAGTTCTTCATGAAACTCAGGAATTATTCGGGTATATTCCTGAAGAAGCACAGAAGAGAATCTCAGAGGTATTGAACGTCTCATTGGCTGAAATATATGGCGTAGCCACTTTTTATTCAAGGTTTACCTTGAAGCCAAGAGGTAAGAACACAGTAAGTGTGTGCCTTGGAACAGCATGCTATGTTAAAAACGCACAAGGAATACTGGATAAGCTCAAAGAAGAGCTTAAAGTAGCGGCTGGAGAAACAACAGGAGATGGAATATTCACACTTGAGGCAACCAGATGTCTTGGCTGCTGCGGACTTGCTCCGGTAATGATGATAAATGAAGAAGTATATGGCAAATTAGTACCTGAAGATATTCCAGACATATTGAAGAAGTATCAATAGTATTTACTTATGAAAGATTTATCGCTGCATATTCTGGACTTGTCCCAAAATTCAGTTTCAGCAGGGGCTAGTCTTGTGAAAATTACTATTCATGAAGATATAGAAATGAATAAACTTACTATATATATAGAAGACAACGGAGCAGGCATGGATAAAGATTTTCTAGAAAGGGTCAAAGATCCCTTTGTTACTACGAGGACCACCAGAAAAGTCGGTCTTGGCATACCGCTTATGCTGGCGTCTTGCACTAGATGTGAGGGAGACCTTGTGATTGAATCACAGAAAAATGTTGGAACCAAGCTTACAGCCACATTTAAGCACAGCCATATTGACAGAGCTCCCATGGGCGACATGTCTGAAACCATGTTGAGCCTTGTCCTCGCAGGCAATGATAGTAGTAAAGCTGTTGATTTTGTATATAGGCATATTATAGGCCATAGGGATTTTTGCTTTGATACAAGAGAGATAAGGACTGCGTTGGGTAATGATGTGCAGCTTTGTGAACCTGACGTTCTGATGTGGATAAAGGATTATATTAATGAAGGTTTAGTGAATTTACGCGGAGGTGTGTAAAATGAAAACAATTCAGGAATTAGAAGCGATTAGAAAGAAAACCCTTGACACAATCAATGTTAGAAAGGATAGATCTGGCACTAGAGTAGTGGTAGGGATGGCAACCTGCGGCATAGCTGCAGGAGCAAGACCAGTGCTTCTTTCGATAATGGATGAAGTAAAGAAATACGATTTGGCGGATGTAGTTGTTGCACAGACAGGCTGTATAGGCATGTGCAGGCTGGAGCCTATTGTAGAGGTATACAAACCCGGAGAAGATAAGGTAACTTATATAAAAGTTAATGCTGCAAAGGCCATAAGAATTGTAAACGAACATATTATTCAAGGCAAGGT
Organism: Clostridia bacterium; assembly: GCA_035628995.1. Taxonomy (NCBI): domain Bacteria; kingdom Bacillati; phylum Bacillota; class Clostridia; species Clostridia bacterium. The sequence continues at coordinate 36,677 of DASPIR010000021.1, forward strand.
TGTCGATGAATATACAATCGGAGTCGGAGATAAATAGGCGAAGGCTTGCAGAACAGAAAGCAATTACAGTAATCTGTTAGGAGGTAAATAAATGGAAATGTATCGTTCCCATGTCATGATTTGCAGAGGTACTGGCTGTACTTCAACAAATTCGGAACAAATTGCAAAGAACTTTGAAGAAGAAATTAAGAAGCATGGTCTGGATGGTGAAGTTGTCGTAGAAAGGACTGGCTGCTTTGGACTTTGTGCCCTTGGACCAGTAGTAATAATATATCCTGAAGCTTCTTTTTACAGTATGGTTAAGCCTGAGGATGTTGAGGAAATTGTAAAAGAGCACCTGGTAAAAGGAAGAGTTGTAAAGAGACTGCTTTATGCAGAATCTGTTGAGGGAAACAGAATAAAAGCAATTGAAGAGGTTGACTTCTATAAGAAGCAGGTCAGAGTTGCTTTAAGAAACTGTGGTATTATAAATCCTGAGAATATAGATGAATATATAGCTTTTGACGGCTACAAAGCTCTTGCCAAGGTACTTACAGAGATGACGCCGGCAGAAGTAGTAGATACAGTGAAGAAATCAGGACTTAGAGGAAGAGGCGGCGCAGGATTCCCTACCGGTATGAAATGGGATTTCGCTGCAAAGTCACAGAACGATCAGAAATATGTTCTGTGTAATGCGGACGAAGGAGATCCGGGAGCATTCATGGACAGAAGCGTGCTTGAAGGAGACCCGCATTCAGTGTTGGAAGCAATGACTATTGCAGGCTATGCAATAGGTGCCAATCAGGGATATATTTATTGCAGAGCGGAATATCCAATAGCTGTTAAACGTCTTGCAATAGCAATAGGGCAGGCTAGGGAATATGGACTTCTAGGTGAAAACATAATGGGAACAGGCTTCAAATTTGACCTTGAAATAAGACTTGGAGCTGGAGCCTTCGTATGCGGAGAGGAAACCGCTCTGATAGCTTCGATTGAGGGGCAGAGAGGTATGCCAAGACCAAGACCTCCGTTCCCGGCAGTAAAAGGATTGTTTGGAAAGCCAACAATACTGAATAATGTAGAAACCTATGCAAACATAGCTCCAATATTCAATAAAGGTCCGGAATGGTTTGCCAGTATGGGAACTGAAAAGTCAAAGGGTACAAAAGTATTTGCACTTGGCGGCAAGATAAACAACACAGGACTTGTTGAAATCCCGATGGGAACAACCATGAGGGAAGTTATATATGAAATAGGGGGAGGCTGTCCAAACGGCAAGAAATACAAAGCTGCTCAGACAGGTGGGCCTTCAGGCGGCTGCATACCTGCAAGCGAGCTTGATGTAGCTATAGATTATGAGAACCTTATTGCGCTCGGTTCCATGATGGGTTCCGGAGGACTCATAGTTATGGATGAAGACAACTGTATGGTTGACATAGCAAGGTTCTTCCTAGACTTCACAGTTGACGAATCCTGCGGTAAGTGTACTCCATGCCGTGAAGGTACAAAAAGAATGCTCGAAATATTGGAAAGAATCACAGAAGGCAAGGGCGAAGCTGGCGATATTGAGAAGCTCGAAACACTTGCAAAGAATATTAAAAACTCGGCTCTGTGCGGGCTTGGGCAAACAGCGCCAAACCCAGTGCTTTCTACATTGAGATATTTCAGGGATGAGTATGAGGCACACATAAATGAAAAGAGATGTCCGGCAGGAGTATGCCAAGCGCTTCTAAACTATACAATACTGGAAGATAAATGCAAGGGCTGCGGAATATGTGCAAAGCAGTGTCCGACATCCTGCATCTCAGGACAGCCAAAGAGCGCTTATAGCATAGATTCCAGCAAATGTGCAAAATGCGGGGTTTGCCTGCAGAAGTGCCCATTCAAGGCGATTATAAAGAAATAATTATAAATAAAAGGCCGGCTCAGTTGAAAACACTGAGTCGGCCTTTTACATCTATATCGAGGACCAGGCATTCATTGGATTTTTCACGACAGATTTCCTTTGACTTTTCGACCAGTTTTGTTATATTATAATATGTCTGCTGTGCACCTTTCGCAAGGAGGGGAACTCCGATAAAGTTAATATGGAGACCTCTGGAAAAAAAACCGCCCATAGTCATTAAAGGGGGTACGGTAGGTGAGCAGTTTATAAATAAAAAGTGCTCGTCTATACCATTATCCTTGCACAAAGCGATTGCCAAATTACGCATTGCAGGCACCAAAGCTCTTGAAGTACCTCGTCCTATGGTATATACACAATTACCTTCATCGTCGACCCCGTGGAATATAAGGCGGCCCATATCACTATAGGTCAGCCTGTTGAAGTGTTCTATACCTAATATTTCTTGTTTTGTAGGAATTCTGTCCATGGGCAGCTTTTTTAGATGTATAGCGGAGGCAAGTATCGAGGAATGCGTCCCTCCATAACAGTTATAAATAATTACCATACGATGTATTCACCTCAATAATATTATTGGCAGATTGAGAAATAATATATGCACCAGAGCTTATTAACATCAAAGTTTTCAGGCTATCATCAAATTATGATATATGTGTAATGCTTGAAAATGTTGGCATTTGCCCATTTGTGTTAAAATATTATCTAGTAAATTAAAATTATTCCAAAAGGATTTTGTATACAAGCGTCGAATAGATACTAATTGTGAGTTTACACGGTCTCAATTTCTACACTTAAAATATTTATATAAATTAAGGGGTGAGCTAATTGGATATAAGAACATTGACGTTTAAGGGCGGAACTCATCCACCACACAGTAAAAAAGCTACTGAAAATCTGGCAATTGAAAGAGCAAATGAACCTAAAGTTGTTGTAATTCCTATGCAGCAGCATATAGGTGCTCCATGCGACCCTATTGTGCAGATTGGTGATGAGGTAAAGGTAGGGCAGAAGATAGGAGAAGCTAAAGGCTTTGTATCAGTTCCGGTACACTCTAGTGTATCAGGAAAGGTTGTGGCTGTGGAGCCAAGACTTTATTCAGGAGGAATGGCTGTTCCATGTGTTGTTATTGAATCTGACATGCAGAATACCGTTTCGGCTGAAGTTACTCCTAAGGGAGACCTTTCAAAGCTTTCAGCAGAGGATGTAAAAAACATAATAAAAGAAGCTGGTATAGTAGGAATGGGAGGCGCGACCTTCCCGACTCATGTGAAGCTGGCTCCGCCACCTGATAAAAAGGTGGATACAGTAATTTTAAACGGTGCTGAATGTGAACCGTACCTGACTTCAGACCACAGGCTGATGCTTGAATACCCGGATGATGTTGTATTCGGATTACAGGCGCTTATGAAAGCATTGGGAGTGAAAAAAGGGTATATTGGTATTGAGACAAACAAACCCGATGCGATAGAAAAAGTCTATGAAGCAGCTAAAGGAATTGAAGGTATTGAAGTAGTTGCATTAAAAACAAAATATCCACAAGGTGCTGAAAAACAGCTTATTTTTGCATGCACAAAGCGCGAAGTTCCATCAGGCGGGCTGCCTGCAGATGCGGGAGTCGTCGTCAACAATGTCGGAACAGCTGCTGCTGTGGCTCAAGCAATAAAGACAGGGATGCCTTTGATTGAGAGAATAGTAACTATTACAGGTGCTGGAGTGAATAATCCTAAGAACCTTTTAGTAAAGATAGGAACGTCTTTCAGGGAGGTAATAGACCAATGTGGAGGACTTAAGGGCAATATAGGGAAGATTATTGCAGGCGGACCTATGATGGGTATAACCCAATTCTCATTGGATATACCGGCAATAAAAGGCACATCAGGAATTCTCGTGCTTTCTGAAGAGGAAGCAAGGCTGCCTGAGCCTTCAAATTGCATAAGGTGTGGAAAGTGTGTAGAAACATGTCCAATAAATTTAATGCCTGTAAATATCAGTGCATGCTCGCTCGCAAACAAGCATGAGCAGGCTGAGGCATTAAATGCAATGGATTGTATAGAATGTGGATCGTGTTCTTTTGTATGCCCTGCCAAAAGACCGCTTGTTGATTCTATAAGGGTATCAAAACGCGAGATACTGGCTAGGCGCAAAAAAGCCCAGTCTAAGTGATGGGAGGGAAAAGCATGGAAAATACTAGATATTTGGTATCTTCATCGCCGCATATCAGATCTGGGGAAAGTACCCAGAGGATAATGCTGGATGTAATAATTGCACTTATGCCCGCGCTTTTTGCCGGGATATTATACTTTGGGTTCGGAGCACTGACCCTTACAGTTACTGCTGTTGCGTTTGCCGTGGCTACTGAAGCTGTTATGCAGAAGATAATGGGCAAGCCCATTACAATAAATGACTTAAGTGCTGTAGTTACAGGAATGCTTATTGCTTTCAACGTACCGGTTACACTTCCTCTTTGGATAGTAGCTGTTGGATCGGTATTTGCAATCTCAGTCGCAAAACAGTGCTTTGGCGGATTGGGTTTCAACTTTATAAACCCTGCATTGGCAGCGAGAGCTATGCTTCTGGCTTCATGGCCGGTGAGAATGACTACCTGGGTTGCGCCTGGACCAGATGCTGTTTCAACAGCAACACCACTTGCTATCATAAAGGGTGGAGAAGCGGCAGGACAGGCATTGCCAAATGTCATGAATCTCTTTTTGGGCAATGTAGGTGGATGTATAGGTGAGACATCAGCACTTGCACTTATAATTGGCGGAGCTTATCTGTTGTATAGGGGAGTAATAAGCCACAGAATACCTGTTGCTTTTATAGGAACGGTAGCGGTACTTTCATTCCTCTTCGGAGGCTTTGATCCCTTTGCTATGATTTATCATGTATTTGCAGGAGGACTTTTCCTCGGTGCAATATTTATGGCTACAGACTACTCATCATCTCCAATGTCTGCAAGAGGTCAGATAATTTTCGGCGTAGGCTGCGGTATCTTAACTTCGGTTATAAGATTCTATGGAGGCTATCCGGAGGGCGTTTCCTATTCAATACTTCTGATGAACCTTGCAACTCCTCTTATTGATAAGTATACAATGCCCAAGAAATTCGGGGAGGTGAAGAAAAGTGCGTGATTATATTAGATTGGCCGGTGTCTTGTTGCTAGTATGTGCTATTGCTGCTGCAGGTCTAGGTTATACAAATGCAGTAACCTATGAAAAGATACAGGAACAGCTTGTAATTGCAAGCGATGAAGCAAGAAAGACAGTACTTCCCGGAGCGGATGCATTTGAGAAGCTGGATGATAGCACTTTTTCCGCTTTGAAATCCAATGATAAATATAAATTCGTAACAGAAATATATACAGCAAAGGCTGGAGGAAGTATTATAGGCTATGCTGTCAAAGTGGCTCCTAAGGGTTATGCCGGAGCAATAGATGTAGTTGTTGGTGTTACTGCAGATGGCAGTGTACAGGGAATTAAAGTCGGAAACAACAATGAGACTCCAGGACTTGGGAAAAATGCAGCAACTCCGAAGTTCCAGGATCAGTTCGGCGGTAAGACCTGGGGCAATCCAATCAACGTTATAAAGAGCGGTACTCCAAAGGATAATGAAATTGCTGCATTGGCAGGTGCGACAATCACATCAAGGGCAATTGCGGACGGAGTTAACCAGGCCCTTGAAGCGGCAAAGGAATTATCAGGTAAGTAATAAGGTGTTTCGCAGAAAACAATTATAAATTCAAACAAATTCTGCGAAACGGTTACATTGATTGTTATTGAATTCGCACTATACCCATTATGGATACTTGTGTGCGTTCAATATCCGAGAAAATTTGGAGGTGAAAATAATGAATCTTTGGAAGGATTTCAGTAATGGACTCTTAAAAGAGAATCCTACATTCAGGTTGGTCCTTGGAACCTGTCCTACCCTTGCTGTTACTACTGCTGTGTTTAATGGTATTGGTATGGGAATAGCAGCAGCTGCGGTTCTTATAGGCTCAAACCTTATAATATCACTTATAAAAAAGATAGTGCCAAATGAGGTTAGAATTCCGATATATGTTGTAGTTATTGCTACATTTACTACAGTAGTTCAGATGCTTATACAGGCGTTTTCGCCGGAGTTGGATAAACAGCTGGGAATATTTATCCCTCTTATAGTTGTTAACTGTATAATACTTGCCAGAGCAGAAGCTTTTGCAGCAAAGAACCCGCCATTGAATTCTGTTATGGATGGTATTGGAATGGGTCTTGGATTTACAGTTGCTCTTACAGTAATAAGTTCAGTCAGGGAAGTTCTTGGAGCTGGTACATTCTTCGGAATGCAGTTATTCGGAGCAAATTTTGAACCAGCATTGATAATGATACTGCCCCCAGGAGGCTTCATGGTATTTGGACTTTCAATTGCTGCATTTAACAAAATTATGAGCTTGAAAAAGAGCTAAGGAGGAGGATAAAGATGAGACTGGGATTAATAATAATTAGTGCAATATTTATAAATAACTTTGTCCTCTCCAGGTTCTTGGGTATTTGCCCGTTCTTGGGAGTGTCAAAGAAGGTAGAGACTGCAGTAGGAATGAGCTTGGCAGTTACTTTCGTTATGGGTCTTGCATCTGTAATATGCTGGATGGTTCAGTACTTTATTCTTATTCCTCTTGGGATAGGATATATGCAAACCATCGCCTTTATATTGGTTATTGCAGGACTTGTTCAGTTTGTTGAAATGGTTATTAAAAAGACAAGTCCTACACTATATCAGGCACTTGGTGTGTATCTGCCTCTTATTACTACCAACTGCGCAGTGCTAGGGGTTGCTATATTAAATATTCAGAGTAATTACAATCTTATCGAAACCCTTGTAAACGGAGTAGGCGGGGGTCTGAGCTTCACACTTGCAATAGTACTCTTTGCAGGAGTGAGAGAGAGACTTGAGTTTGCACCCACTCCAAAAGCCTTGGACGGATTCCCGATAGCAATGTTGGCAGCCAGCCTGTTTTCCATTGCTTTCCTTGGATTCAGCGGCTTATTTAGTGGATTGCTGTAGTTATTATAGAAAGTAGAGGTGACTACCTTGATTAATAATATAATCTGGCCTGTCATAGTCTTGGGGGGAATCGCAGTTTTCTTCGGTATTGTACTTGCGTATGCATCAAAGAAATTTGCTGTTGAAGTTGACCCTAGGGTTACAGAAGTCAGAGAAGTTTTACCTGGTGCTAACTGCGGCGGATGCGGCTATGCTGGCTGCGATGCTCTAGCAGAGGCCATCGCAAGAGGCGATGCAGCAATTACAACTTGTCCTGTAGGAGGAGCTGAGCTTGCGGCAAAACTTTCTGTGATTATGGGTGTAGAAGCAGGCAGCATGGAACGCGAAGTAGCAAGAGTAATTTGCTGCGGAGATAAGAATAATGCTAAAGAAAAATATGAATATCAGGGCATAGAGGACTGCAAGGCAGCCGAAATGCTCGCAGGTGGATCCAAGAGCTGCCGTTACGGCTGTACTGGACTTGGCACCTGTGTTAGAGAATGTCCATTTGATGCTATTCACGTAGTCAATGGCGCTGCTGTTGTAGATGAAGAAAAATGTACTGCCTGCAAAAAGTGCATAGCAGTATGTCCTAAGGGAATAATCGAACTGGTTCCAGTATCAAATAAGGTAAGAGTGCTTTGCAAGAATCTGGATAAAGGCAAATCTACAATGGATGTTTGCAAGATCGGTTGTATAGCTTGCCAGAAATGCGTAAAAGCATGCAAATTTGATGCAATCAAGGTTGAGAACAATGTAGCGAAGATAGACTACAGCAAATGCGTCAACTGTATGATGTGCGCGGAAGTGTGTCCTACAAAGACCATATACGCAAATTTTGCAGATAGAAAGAAAGCTTTCATTAGTGATGATAAGTGCATAGGCTGCGCAATTTGTAAAAAGCATTGCAACTTCGAAGCAATTGAAGGCGAGCTTAAAAGCAAGCATAAGGTACTGGACGACAAATGTGTCGGCTGCAGTCAATGCTCAGTTAAGTGCCCTAAAGATGCTATTGAAATGAAATAGAATAATATGGTAAACAAGGGTTAACGTAAAGTCGTTAACCCTTGTTTTGTCTATATATTATATAAATTGTCGATTTTTGGATGTTAAATGGGTTCCAAATAAGTTGAAGTCTAGTATTTAAAATGTTAAACTTAAACTTGAGGCATTGTATGAATTACTGGATTCTCACCAATAAAAAACAGATATCGACATTTTACACCTCACAGTTTACAATACATAAGAAATGCTAATAATAAAGGAGTTGAACTTGTTGAGAAGAGAGAGCAGTAGAAGTGGTTTGGTGATGCTTTTAATGGTGATATGCGGTCTAGTTGTAGGAGGCTTCTTAGGTGAGCTGCTGGGCAAGTATCTTCCAATACTGAAGTATGGATATAACTTGGGTATTTCCACACATGAGTGGAATTTTCATGTGCTTAGACTTACATTAGGATTGAACTTTGATATCAATATGTTTAGTATACTTGGTATTGTACTCGCGATTTTTTTATACAAAAAACTTTAGATTCTTAGTATTTAACCGAACAGGGGAGACTTATGAGAATAATACTGGCATCAAATTCACCAAGGAGAAAAGAATTATTATCACAAGCTGGAGTTTTATTTGAAATAATTCCGTCTGAATTTGAGGAGCAGGTAATTGAGCTGCCACCGGAAAAGCTTGTGGAGTATTTTGCCTATATGAAGGCAAAGGATATAGCAGGAGCAGTACAGGGGGAAGCATTGGTAATAGGCTCTGATACAATTGTATACCTTGATGGGATTATGGGAAAACCCAGGGATAAAGAGGACGCCTTCAATATGCTGAAAAACCTTAGCGGGAAGCAGCACCTGGTGTTTTCAGGTCTCAGTATAATCAATACTGCTTCAGGAGAAAGCCAGACCGAGTATGAAAGCACCAAGGTAAAAATGAAGGAACTGAGCGATGCTGAGATTACGGCTTATATAAATACCGGAGAACCGATGGATAAAGCAGGAGCTTACGCAATACAAGGCATGGGTTCATTATTTATTGAAGGAATAGAAGGGGATTATTTTAATGTTGTGGGACTTCCACTGTTCCGACTTGGGAAAATGCTGAATTGTTTTGGGATTAGGCTTATATAGGAGAATGTGCATATGAAGATACAGGATGGTCATGCTACAATTAAAGATCTCCCGGCTGAGGAAAGACCCAGAGAGCGTCTTATAAGACACGGCGCTGCTGTTCTCTCAAATGCAGAACTCCTGGCGGTACTATTAAGGGTTGGCACCAAGGAAGAAAATGCTATTTCACTGGCGCATCGAATATTGAAACAAGAGCAAGGACTCAGGTACTTGGTTGACAGTAAAGTGGAGCAGATGTCTTGCATCAAAGGAATAGGCCAGGCTAAGGCTGCACAGATAAAAGCTGCAATTGAACTGGGCAAACGTTTGAGTACATTTGAGCTCGGGGTGGACAAGCCTGTAAAGAGCCCCAAGGATGTTGCGGATTTACTTATGGAAGATATGAGATATCTTAAAAAGGAACATATGAAGCTAGTACTTTTAAATATAAAATGTAATCTTATATCAGTAGAGGAAATTTCAATAGGGAGCTTGAATGCTTCAATCGTGCATCCGCGGGAGGTTTTCAATCCCGCAATTAAAAAATCGAGTGCAAGCATAATTATGGTGCATAATCATCCGAGCGGTGATCCATCGCCAAGCAGCGAGGATATAGGAATAACTGCAAGGATTTCTGAAGCGGGGAAGCTCATAGGTATTGAACTTGTTGATCATATAATTATTGGAGATGGTAAGTATATAAGTATGAAGGAAAAAGGTCTGTTTTGATATGATAAAGCCCATAGACCGGCAAATTAACAAAAAAATGTAAATCTGCTTGGTGCGGTGAATAACTTGCACTGGACTTGTAAAACATATAAAAAAGACTATTTCTATAATTGCACCCTATAAGTAGTAAATTATAATACAAATGATATGTGTATTTTGTTAAGGAGGACATTTTTATAATGGGTTTATTTAATTTTTTTTCAAAGGATATTGGTATAGATTTGGGTACTGCAAATACCCTGGTATATGTGAGAGGAAAAGGGATTATTGTTAGGGAGCCTTCAGTTGTCGCTATGAAGCTTGACACCAATGCAGTCATGGCAGTAGGTGACGAGGCGAAAAAGATGATAGGGAGAACCCCTGGCAATATCGTAGCAATAAGGCCCATGAGGGACGGCGTGATAGCTGACTTCAATATCACGCACAGAATGATCAAATATTTCATAGGAAAAGCATACGGCGGTTCCACTGTTGGAAAACCCAGGGTTCTTGTCAGTGTGCCGTCAGGTATCACTGAAGTAGAAAGAAGAGCAGTTGAAGAAGCGGCAATGCAGGCGGGAGCACGTACTGCGAGGCTTATTGAAGAGCCAATGGCAGCTGCTATTGGAGCTGGCCTTCCTGTTGGGGAGCCTACCGGAAGCATGATAGTCAACATGGGTGGAGGCACTACAGAAATTGCTGTGATTTCCCTGGGCGGAATAGTTACAAGCAAATCTATAAGAGCAGCTGGGGATAAGCAGGACGAAGCAATAGTGCACTATATCAAGAGAACTTACAATTTAGCAATTGGAGAGCGTACCGGTGAGGATATTAAAATCACTATCGGTTCTGCATTTCCCCACGCTGTTGAAGGTTCAATAGATATCAAAGGAAGAGACCTTGTAACTGGTTTGCCGAAGACTATAAAAATTACTTCAGAGGAAGTGCTTGAAGCTTTAAGAGAGCCGGTTGCAACTATTCTGGATGGTATTAAGAGTACTTTGGAGAAGACACCCCCTGAGTTAGCTGCAGATATCATGGACAGAGGAATAATGCTGTCCGGAGGTGGAGCTCTTCTGCACGGCCTGGATGCCTTGGTAAGACAGGAAACAGGAATGCCAGTTCAGGTAGCTGAGAATCCTCTGGATTGCGTTGCTATGGGTACAGGAAAGGCTTTAGAGCAGTATGATGAAATCAGCAGACCATATTCTATAAGGCATAAGAATTCAAGTAATTATTAATAAGAAAAAAATTAGATATAAAAAGTATTAGTGTGAGGTTATATATATATGAGGATTAGAAATAAGCTTTTTATTTCTGTAATAATAATATCAATACTATTAATAGTATTGATTACTATTACTTCTCAAGGTAGGACAAGACCTGATGTTTTGGGGGGATTGTTCGGGAGAATAATAACCCCGGTACAGAGGGTGTTCTACTCCTCAGGGGAGTTCTTTGAGAATACCTTTAAGAGCTTGTATGATTTAAGGAACCTTAAAACTGACAACGAAGCACTTAAGGTTGAATTGGAGACGCTAAAGGACCAGAACAGACAGCTTATCCAGATGGCACTAGAGAACAACAGACTGCGCAGTCTGTTGGAGTTTAAGGAATCAAATACGCAGTTTAATTATATAGGGGCTAGCGTAACAGGCCGGGATCCGGGCAATTGGTATGATGTCTATACAATAAATAAAGGCTCCAAAGACGGAATTGAAGTCAATGATGCGGTAATAGTCAGTCACGGTTATCTTGTAGGGAAAATAATAGAGGTAGGCGCTAATTATTCTAAGATTATGGCAATCATTGATGAAAGAAGCTCTGTAAGTATAGTTGTAAATAGGACAAGGGATATGGGTATTGTATCAGGGAGCTCTGACTATGATGTCACAGCAATTATGGAGCTTGAAGCAGATATAGTCAAGGGCGATGACATTATAACCTCTGAATACAGTACACTGCCAGAGGGACTATATATTGGAAAGGTAAAAAGTGTAGAAAAACAGGAGCGAAAGCTGCAAAAAATGGTTGAGATAGAACCTTCAGTTGATTTTAAAAGATTGGAAGAAGTATTTGTTATAAAGACGGTAAAATAAATATGTGCCTCTTAACAGGAAGGATTCCTTATCCTGCAGAGGCACAACACCAAGGAAATGTATTTTCAACACTTGAATAGTTGGAAATATGTTGTGTTGAAAAACATTAAAGTGAGGGGTAGCTTGTGAGGATAGCAGTTATTTGCACATTGGCAGTTGTAAATGTCATACTTGAATCGACTCTGTTTCAGTATACGCGCATATATGGTATAAAGCCGGACTTCTCCATAATGATTATTGTAGCTTATGCGATTATGAGGGGAAGCTCCTATGGCGCTTTTACGGGTCTGGGAATAGGGCTGCTCATAGATATGATGTATGGACGAGCCATAGGTATAAATGCTCTGTCCTATATGGTGACAGGGTATGTTATTGGGCAGGCTCATGAAAACGTATTCAAGGACAGCTTCATACCCTCCTTTATTTTCAACTTTATTGCAATAATTATATTTCAGCATAGTTTCATGCTGCTCGCTTATTTCTCAAATAATATTTCCAGCACAGGAGTCTCATATATGTACATGCTCTTGAAGGTGATATTTCCACAGGCTATTTATAATGCAGCAGTGGGTTCGATTTTATACAGGTATATTTACAAGTTGGATGAAGCCCCGTTCATGAACAGGAGAATATACTAAAGGAATATCAGGTATTCCTGAATAGTATGGTTTCGCGTTACGCATTTCGAGTTTCGCGATTTAAGAATGGCTATGGAGTAGGAAACAAGAGTATGGAGATTAGATTCTCGACTAGTGGTCGTCCAGATAGGCTTCGTAGAACGAGCTAAATACGCATAACACGCAACACGAAACGCGTAACCAGTTATATCACTATGAGAACTTTTGTTTAGATGAGCAGCTATTTAATAATTATAAGGTATTGTCGGGTGATTATATGTTTAAAAAATATTTTAAAGATAGACTTGATATTGTTCGGGTAGTCACAATTTTAATTTTTTTTGTTATTGCTTTCAGGCTGGCGGATTTGCAAATAGTAAAAGGTGATTACTATTGGAAAAAATCTGAGACCTTAAGGACGAGGAATATTTCGGTTACTGCTCCCAGAGGTCCAATCGTGGATAAATTCGGACGCACTATAGCGGGGAACAAGCAAAGTTATTCTGTTAATATTATGAAAACCGAAATACCACAGGAGACTCTGAATGACATAGCGCTTTCCACGATTAACATAATCGAGCAAAATGGAGATACCTATAGGGATGAAATTCCCATACTTATTAACCCCACAAGGTTTTCCTACCAGGATGATGAGAGCAACTGGAAAAAGAAGTATGGTATCTCAGCAAATGCTACAGCTCGAGAAGCATTTGCAAAGCTCAGGGTGGACTATGGCATTCCGGTGGATACTATTGACCTGGAAGCTTATGAGCTGCTGAAGGATGAGAACAATGTTGAGCTTCCTTTTGATATTACTGAATTCCAATATGACTTTAGGAAGTCAGAATTGAAATGGAAGCAAAGCAATGGCTTTAGTGCTGAGAAAAGTGCCCAGGAAGTATTTGATGCTCTTTGTATAAAATATAAGATACCCAGAGATATATATGATGACCAAAAGGCTAAAAAAATACTGACGGTTAAATATCTGGTTGGACAGAACAAATATAAGGCCTATGAGCCTGTGGAAATCGCCACAAACATAAAAAAAGAGACAAGAGCGAAAATTGAAGAGAATAAGATATTCCTGCCTGGTGTAGAAATAATTCAGAAGCCGCTAAGATATTACGCTAATAAAGATTTTGCAAGTCACATCGTAGGATATATGAGCAAAATAGGAACTGAGCTCGAAGAGCTTTCAAAGCAGGGATATACACCTCAGGATCTTATTGGCAAATCCGGCATTGAGAGCTCAATGGAAAAGTATCTTAAGGGTAAGGATGGGTCGAAGCAAATCGAGGTAGACGTAAACGGAACATTGATAAATACAATAGATGAAATAGATCCGATTCCAGGTGATACAGTTTTCTTGACCATTGATAACAAGCTTCAGAAAATAGCGGAGGATTCACTGACAAAAACCATGGAGGAAATAAGAAACGGTGTAGGGAAGGACAAGACTTATCCCAACGCAACCTCCGGTGCAGTAGTAGCTATTGATGTGAATACCGGGAAGATACTGGCTCTTGCAAGTGAACCTAAATTTGACCCCAATATTTTTGCGGCGGGAATAACCAACGAAGCCTGGAAGATGCTTCAGCCTACAAGTAAGGATGTGTATGCACCAAAGCCGCTTATAAATAATGCAATTTCAGCCACTCTTCCTCCGGGCTCAACCATGAAGCTGGTTAGTGCCGTAGCCGGCTTGGAGACTGGGGCAATCACTCCTACAGAAAATATATTTGATAAAGGTCATTATACTGCGATACCTGGGGTATCTCCTTCCTGTTCAATATTTAAGTCAACAGGTATACCTCATTATAATCAAAATGTGTCGTTGGCAATTAAGAACTCATGCAACTACTTTTTCTTTGAGGTTGGAAGAAGAATAGGCGGAGAGACATTTGAAAAGTATGCCGAGAGATTCGGCTTTGGAGAGAAATCAGGCATAGAGCTTCCCTCAGAGTACAAAGGCAGCGTAGAAGGGCCTGAGCATAAAAAGGACCAGTATAAGAGATATCTGGGAAACTACATTGTAAACAATTTGAAAATAAATGATCAGAAAATACTTGATGAGATAAAAGGATATATAGACAATAACCCTGGCACCAGGCAGATAAGAACAAGACTTAAAGAGCTTGGCATTACCGATGCCAAAGCAGTGGAAAGAGTATTGAGGTATATAAGTGAGAGCAAGTACCAGCCGGGGAATGTGCTAAATGCGACAATAGGCCAGGGGCTGAACGATGTTACCCCTCTTCAGCTTTTAGATGCCACTGCGGCCGTAGTAAACGGTGGTACGAGATACAAACCATACCTTGTAGATAAGGTCATAGGCTATGATGGTACTGTGAAGCTCGCAAAGCAGCCGGAAGTGGCGGAAAAGATAGAGATTTCATCAGCCAATCTTGAAGCAATAAAGCAAGGCATGTACGCTGTTACCAATGAAGCAGGAGGAACAGCCAGAAGTGCTTTTGTAGGCAGCAAGGTTGTAATTTCCGGTAAGACGGGTACTGCCGAAGCGGGTAAGGGTTTAGACAGCCATGCTTGGTTCGTTGCTTTTGCGCCTTATGAAAAACCTGAGATTGCAGTTGCAGTTCTGATATTCCAGGGCGGACATGGAAACTATCCTGCACCGATTGCCAGGGCAATAATTGAAGAGTATCTGGCTCCTGAGGCGGCGAAGGACAACATATTAATGGATAATGATATAATTCCATAACAAAAAGTATGTTTGACTGTGTCAAACATACTTTTTTTCGCGAAAAAGAAGGATTTATGCTAATTATGAAGAAATTTATAATGCATAGGAAAGCTATTTTTATAATATAGAGCTTATATGCACTTATTTAACGAAAGCGACCGGGGGTACTGTCATGGCTGAAAACGCAGTTATTTTTAAAGGTACAAAAGATGGGTTATACATAATACTAAAAGAAGAAATGGATTTGGACACAATAAAGGCCAATCTTGACAAGAAAATCAAACCTTCCAAACGTTTTTTCGAAGGTGCAAAGATAATGAACTTCAAGGGGAAAAAACTGACTCAGGAAGAGTTTGATGATCTTAAGGAAGTCATAGAACAAGAATATGGAATGACAGTGGTTGGGAGCTTTAATGAAAAAAGCTTTGAAGCAAAAGCTGAAAGTTTTGAAATAAAAAAGCCCGACATGCTTGAGCAGCTTCCTTTCGAAAACGTGCATAAAGGAGAAGCACTGTTAATTAGGGCTACTCTCAGATCAGGACAGTTGATTCAGTATAAAGGTGATGTAGTGATTGTCGGCGATGTGAATCCCGGAGCACACATTAAAGCAGGCGGGTCGGTCATCATTATGGGCACAATGAGAGGAATTGTTCACGCAGGTGCCAACGGTGACTACGGAGCATTCATTGTTGCATATAAAATGCAGCCCACACAGCTTAGAATAGGCGATATAATAACACGTTCTCCTGATGGGCTGGGCAGCAAGTACAATAATCCTGAGATCGCGATGGTAAAGCAGGGGATGGTAGTTGTAGAACCATATTTACGGAACAAGTAATAAATACGGAATAATTCGGGTAGGTAATAAATAATGGAGGTAGTATAATGGGTGAAGTAATTGTTGTTACATCAGGAAAAGGTGGGGTTGGCAAAACAACTACTACGGCAAATATAGGCACCGGCTTGGCACTTAGAGGCAAAAGCGTTGTTTTGGTTGATGCAGATATCGGGCTGAGGAATCTGGACGTTGTAATGGGTTTGGAAAATAGAATAGTATATGACCTTGTTGACGTTGTTGATGGAGTTTGCAGAATGAGACAAGCGCTGATTAAGGATAAAAGATACCCTAACCTGTATTTGCTTCCAGCTGCGCAGACAAAGGACAAGAATTCAGTTAATCCTGAACAAATGCAGAAGCTTGCTGCAGAGCTTGCAGAAGAATTTGAATATGTCATATTTGACTGCCCTGCAGGAATAGAGCAGGGGTTTAAAAACGCAATAGCGGGTGCAAACAGGGCAATTGTAGTTACTACACCTGAAGTATCGGCTGTAAGGGATGCGGATAGGATAATAGGGCTCCTGGAAGCAAACGGACTGAGAAATCCTATGCTTATAATAAATAGAATCAAGATGGATATGGTTAAACGCGGGGATATGATGAATATTGATGATATGATTGACATCCTTGCCATAGACCTCATAGGAGTGGTTCCTGATGATGATTTCATTGTTGTTTCGACCAACAGAGGGGAACCTGCAATTTCTGTAGAGCAGTCTTTGGCCGGACAAGCCTATAGGAATATTGTAAGAAGGATAATGGGAGAAGATGTTCCGTTCATGAACCTGGAATCAGACGACGGCTTTTTCAATAGGGTGGCAAAGCTGTTTGGATTGAGTAAGAAAAGATAGGAGGAGGAGGTGTAAGTGATGGACTTGTTTAAAATGTTTAGCAAGAGTGACAGTAGTAAGGATATAGCCAAGGAAAGACTTAAACTGGTTTTAATCCATGACAGGGCCAATGTATCTCCTCAATTCCTTGAAATGATAAAGGGTGAACTGATAAAGGTAATATCAGATTATATGGAGATTGACGAAAAGGGGCTTGAAATCAAACTTACCAGAACCAAAAGGGAGTTTGACGATTCCACTGTACCTGCACTTGTTGCCAATATACCCATAAAGAGAATGAAAGATAACGGAAAGTTTTAGCATGTTTACTAAACCCGGAGCAGTTTGCTCCGGGTTTTTTGTGTTTATTGGACATAAATCTCCCTGGTCAATAATATAGATATACAAGATATACAAGATATACAAGAACTATGGGGGAGAGAATATATGAATAACAATAATTTCGAAAATATTCCAAGACCAAAGTACATAAAGGAATATAGAAAAGTCGGCAGTATGTTCAAATCAAAGAAATACGGAGAGAAGAGCTACTTGGACAGGTTTCTCATGCAGTCCTTCATATCCCTCGTAACCATAGCAGCAGTACTTTTGATAAATAATATTAATATGAATCTGACAAATACGATATCTGACGGAATAAAAACAACTATAAACTGGAATATGAATTTCTCCAAGGCTCTTGGAACATTTTCAAATATAAAGAATATAATACCAGAAGCAAAGAAAAATCTTGGGGTAATAGGGGCAGTACAGGAAAGCTTTGAGGATAATCCAAGCTTTATAATGCCTGTAGAAGGGGAGATAACTTCAGAGTTTGGTGAAAGAGTCCACCCGGTATTTAAAACAGTGAAAATGCATACTGGAGTAGATATTGATTCGAAAATCGGCACTCCGATAAAATCCTCCACGGCAGGCAAAGTGCTTAAGGTGGGTGAGGATGCTATAAATGGCAAGTACGTGAGAGTTAAGAGCGGTAATTATGAGGTAGTCTATGCACACTGCTATAAGATAAGCGTCAAAGAGGGTCAGAGTGTAAAGCAGGGGGATATACTGGGCGAGGTAGGAGATACAGGGGTTACATCGGGCCCTCACCTGCATTTTGAGGTGCAGGAGAATGGAACAGCACTGAACCCCATGGATAAGCTTATGGGAGATTGAACGCACAAGGGCAAATGACTTGGGTATGGTGCGAATTCAATAACACTAAGGAAACATTTACGCGAAATTTGAATTAATTTTACAATATGAATTTCGCGAAATGCATTGTACAGTAAAAGGGCAGATAAAATAAGCAGATATTGTATTCATGTTCGGAATTGCTGGAGGTTCACATTGTGAGGATAAAACTTAATGCGTTTTTTATCCTTTTTTTATTTGCAAGCTATTTTGCGGGTTGGCTGCAGCAATCATTGATATTGTTTGCAGGTGTGCTCCTCCATGAACTTGGACATGTATTCACCGCAAAAAAAATGAGAATACAGGTGTTCGAGATTGAGCTGCTGCCATATGGGGGAGTTGCCAGGATGGAGGAACTGTCAAAATTCGGTGGCGCTGCAGAAGCTATTGTCTCGGCTGCAGGACCTGTCACAAGCTTACTCGTCGCCGGAGCATGTTACCTCTGCAGAAACTTTTCTGGATTGATGGAGCTAGGTTATAGATACAATCTGGTCATCTGCATTTTTAACCTTCTGCCTATAATTCCATTGGATGGAGGCAAGATTGCAAGAAATCTGCTGATTTTCTTTATGGGTTACAGGCAGGCAACAAGGATTCTGGTATTGGCGGGAAGAGCAGCCGCCTTTATACTGCTGGGATACAATATATATATGCTTGCGACCGGGAGCAGAAGTGCTGCTCTTATTATTGCAGCTGTCTTCATATACATAGGCACTGTAAAAGAGGAGAAGTTCAGCTCATATTACTACCTTTTCACTGGGAACAGCACCAAGAACATGCTTATCACCCGGGGGCATATAAGAAAAAGGTTTATAAAAGCCAGGGAGGATGCCCGGATAAGCTCGGTTGTTAATCGCTTCAGTCCTGTGACTCTGTGCTATGTGCAGGTAGTGGATGCCTCAGGAGCAATAAAAAGAATAATCAGTGAGGATGAAATTATGAAAGGCTTTCTAAAATACGGTTATGACGGAAGAATCAGGCAAATTATAAACATTTAGTAGAATTTTATACTACAATTATGTAATAATATGAGTGTGACAATTTTACTATTATGCAAATAAAGCTATAGCAAAATGTTAAAAATTATCTGGTTGCGAGTTACGAGTTACGAGTTGCGAGTATTGAGTAAGTTTTCGAAGAATTTGCTTAAGCGCGAAACGCGAAACGCGAAACGCGAAACTGAAAAGCATCGGAGGAACAAATGATATACGATAATACAAAGGAATACATATATGAGGAGCTGCTTCCCAGAGTGGAAAAGCCAGGAAGATATATAGGGACGGAATGGAACAGTATACATAAAGATCCCTCAAAGGTAGATATAAGATTTGCCTTTTGTTTTCCTGATGTTTATGAGGTAGGAATGTCTCATTTGGGAATGAAGATATTGTACCATCTTTTAAACGAGCAGCAGGACATTTTTTGCGAGAGGGTCTTCGCACCATGGCCTGATATGGAAAAAGAAATGCGTAATAACAATATAAAGCTTTTTGGACTGGAAAGCAGGGACTATATTGACAGTTTTGATTTTATAGGTTTTACACTCCAATATGAGATGAGCTATACAAACATTGTGAACATGCTTGATTTGGCGGAGATACCCATAAGATCCAGCGGAAGGAATGAAAATCATCCTTTCATAGTTGCTGGAGGACCATGTGCCTTTAACCCGGAGCCCCTACACGACATTGTGGACTTTTTCATGCTTGGAGAAGGCGAGGAACAGCTGCTTGAGGCAATGGAAGTGTATAGGAAGTGGAAAGAAGCGAAGGGTACAAGGAATGAATTCCTGCAGATGATTGCCGGCATCAGAGGCGTATATGTGCCCAAGCTTTACAATGTTGACTACAACGAAGATGCAACAATAAAAGCAATTATGCCTGTAAACGAGGATATGCCGCAAAAGGTAAAGAAGAGGGTCATAAAGAGCCTAAAAGGCGCTTATTTCCCTGACAAAATAATAGTGCCTTTTATAGACATTGTCCATGACAGGATAATGCTTGAAATATTCAGAGGCTGTACAAGAGGCTGCCGTTTCTGCCAAGCAGGGATGATATACAGGCCGGTTAGGGAAAGAGAGGTAGAGGAGCTTGTAGAAATTGCCGACAAGCTTATACAAAGCTCCGGCTATGAGGAGATATCATTGTCATCCTTATCAACCAGTGATTTCTCAAAGCTCCACCAGCTGGTAGAAAAGCTGGTATCCAAATATCAGAGCAGGAGGATAGGACTTTCGCTTCCATCTCTGCGTATTGACTCATTTTCTTTGAAGCTTGTACAAGAGGTGCAGAAGGTGAGGAAAAGTGGTCTTACCTTTGCTCCGGAAGCAGGTACCCAGAGGATGAGAGATGTCATTAATAAGGGTGTGGATGAACAAGACCTTATTAATTCTGTGGGCGCGGCTTTTGAGACGGGCTACAGCAGCGTCAAGCTGTATTATATGATAGGCCTTCCAACGGAGACTATGGAAGATATTCAGGGAATAGCTGATTTGACCTTTAAGGTTGTGGATAGGTATTATCAAGTGCCTAAGGAAAAAAGAGGAAGAGGTCTGAATGTAACTGCGAGCGCTTCCTCCTTTGTTCCCAAGCCGTTTACTCCCTACCAGTGGGAGCCGCAGGACTCGATAGACACTCTTATAGAAAAGCAGAGGTATCTGCAAAAAGCCATAAAGAAAAAACAGATTACCTTCAATTGGCATGAGCCTTATGTAAGCTATATGGAAGCTGTATTTGCAAGAGGTGACAGGAGGCTCTGCGATGTCCTGATAAAGGCGTGGGAGCTGGGCTGTAAATTTGACGGCTGGGATCAGCATTTTAAATTTGATGTTTGGATGAAGGCTTTTGAAGAAACCGGCATTGATCCTAACTTTTATGCCATAAGGCGCAGGGACTTTGAGGAGATTCTTCCTTGGGATCATATCGATGTAGGGGTAAACAAGAAATACTTGAGAAGTGAGTATAAAAAGTCCCTTAAGGCTGAGCTTACAAGAGATTGCAGGACTGCCTGCACAGGCTGCGGTATAAATCTGCTTGAGGAAGGCGGTGTCTGCAAGTAATGAATATAAGATTGAAATTTACAAAAGGGAACGAAGTAAAATATATATCTCATCTGGATCTTATGAGAGTATTCCAGCGGGCTATAAGGCGCACAGGCATACCCATATCATACAGCATCGGCTTCAACCCGCATCAGGAGATATCTTTCGGTGCTCCTTTATCCCTTGGAGTTACAAGTAATGCGGAATATGTAGATTTTAAACTGTCTGGGACAATGGATGTCGAGGAGATAAAAGACCGATTGAATAGTTCTCTTCCTGAAGGAATAAAAATTCTTGGAGGCATGAAACTGCGGGAAAACTCTGAGAGTGCAATGTCTGTTGTCACCCATGCAAGATACAAGATTAGGATTAATATTGAAAATGTTGCTGCTGAAGCCCTGAATAAGAGCATTGAAGAGTTCATCGCACAGGACAGTATTAAAGTCATGAAGGAGCAGCCCAAGAAGGGCTTTGCGCTTAAAGAGGTTGATATAAGACCAATGATTGTAGGTATGAAGCTCTCTGAGGCAAGAGAGAATATGTATATTATAGACTGTCTTCTCTTGAGCGGCAGCAGGGGGAATCTCAAGCCGGAATTATTAATGATGGCTTTCAAGGAATTTACAGGTTATAATATTGTTGGAATTAGGATAAACAGGGAAGAAGTTTATGCTGAGAAGAATAATATACTTGTTGATTTGCTGGAATATGAAAGCTGATATCATTTGAAGGGCAAAGGAGTACATGTTGATGAAGGAAATAATCATTGATGTCGGTTCAAGGCAGACCAGGGTTGCTCTGCTGGAAAACAAGGAACTGACTGAAATATATATTGAAAGGCAGAGCAATGAAAGGATAACAGGCAATATATACAAGGGAAAGGTAGAAAATGTGCTGCCCGGGATGCAGGCAGCCTTTGTTGATATAGGCTTGGACAAGAATGCATTCTTATATGTGAAGGATGCACTGCCCAATACATATTCTGATGAAGATGATGAATGCATCGACCCCTCACAGTATAAGGATTATCAGATAGATGAGCTTCTGAAAGCAGGCCAGGAGATTATGGTGCAGGTTATGAAGGAGCCCATAGACACTAAAGGCGCAAGAGTAACCACTCACATCACGCTTCCCGGAAGGTTTGTAGTATTGATGCCAACAGTTGAATATATCGGGATATCCAGGCGTATAGAGAGCGATGCAGCTAGAGAAAAACTCAAAAAGACTGTTGAAGAATTGAAGCCAAAAGGAATGGGACTGATAGTCAGAACAGCTGCAGAAGACTGCACAGCTGAGGATATAGGCAATGATATAAATTTTTTACTGAAGCTTTGGGATAATATAAAACAAAAGCAAAAAACCGGAGTTACCCCGAGAATAGTGCATAAGGACATCAGCATCGTATACAGGACCATCAGGGACATGTTCACAAAGGGTATAGAACGGCTTGTGATTAACAACAAAGAGAACTACGAAAAGGTATGTGAACTTGTTGCGCTGATTTCATCCCATCTTAGAAGCAAGGTTGAATACTATAATAAAGGTTATGATATATTTGAGTTTTATCAGGTCGAACCTCAGATAAGCAAGATAATAAACCGGAAGGTATGGCTTAAATGCGGCGGCTATATAGTCATAGACCAGACTGAAGCACTTACCTCCATAGATGTGAATACCGGAAAATTCGTCGGCACGGTTGATTTAAAAGATACTGTACTGAAGACAAACACAGATGCTGCAAAAGAGATAGCGAAGCAGCTAAGACTAAGGGATATCGGGGGGATTATAATAATTGACTTTATAGATATGCCTGATATCGAACATGAAAGTGTAGTTCTTGAGGCTCTGAAGAATGCATTGAGAAAAGACAGAACGAGGACTAACGTACTTGGAATGACTCAGTTGGGTCTGGTAGAAATGACAAGGAAAAAGGTAAGACAGCGAATTGAGAATGTTCTGCTGGCGCCATGTCCATATTGCAAGGGAGAGGGAAGGATTCTCTCCAGTGAGACAATTGTCAAAAAAATAGAGAAGGAGGTAAACAGCCTGTTTTTTAATACCGGTGCCATGGCTGTTTATCTTGAGATACATCCCGACGTAGAGGAGCTTATAAACTATTACATAGCTGAAGATTTAATTGAACTTGGGAAAGACTATAAGAAACCTGTACTTATCAGGACTTCTGCTGAGCTTCATAGAGAGGGTTATTCCGTGAAGGGTATTGGTATGTCCGAGCTTACAGAGCTTCGCAAAGGTGGCTGCAGGGAGATATGAGCTCACTGGTTCGAGGTGCGGGAATCGTAGGGGCGAACAGTGTTCGCCAGTAATATGAAACAAAAGTTCAGGATAATTGACAAACAAGGTATGTTATGATAATATATATTGGCGTAGGCGTATCCGCTCGAATCGGGTTTTAAAAATTTTACCTAGTATTCGGCGAGACTTAATTATGAGGAGGTGTAGCCTAATGTATGCAATAATAAAGACTGGCGGCAAGCAGTATATGGTTAACGAAGGTGACGTGTTGATGGTAGAAAAGCTTGACGTAGAATCCGGTGCCAAGGTTGTGTTTGAAGAAGTACTTGCTGTAGGAAACAATGGTGAGCTGAACCTTGGTAGTCCTGTAGTTTCAGGTGCTAAAGTAGAAGCAACTGTAATTCAGAATGGCAAGGAAAAGAAGGTAATTGTTTTCAAATACAAGCCAAAGAAGGATTATAGAAAGAAACAAGGTCATAGACAGCCATTCACAAAGGTTAAAATCGAAAAAATAAACGCATAGAAGCGATTTTTATGATTAAGATTATAATCTATAAAGCCCGAGAGGGCGAAATAACAGGTTTCAAGGTAACAGGACATTCTGGCTATGCTGCGCATGGTAAGGATATCGTCTGCAGTGCAGTTTCAGCCCTTGCCCAAACGGCTCTGCTGGGACTTTTAAAGGTCGCAGAAGCAGACGTAGCTTATAAGATTGATGAGGGATACCTCACATGTAATCTTATGAACGCCGGCTCGGAAAGAAAGCGCATTATGTGTGAAGCAATACTTGGAACTATGTATGAAGGACTTAAGAATATTCAGGATAGCTATATAAAACACATTGATATAGTTGAAGAGGAGGTGTAGATATGTTCAAGATGAACCTTCAGTTATTTGCACATAAGAAAGGTGTAGGTAGCTCAAGAAACGGTAGAGACTCTCATTCACAGAGGCTTGGCACAAAGAGGGCTGACGGACAGCCAGTACTTGCTGGTAATATACTTGTAAGACAGAGAGGAACAAAGATCCATCCCGGCATAAACGTAGGGATAGGTAAAGACGATACTCTGTTTGCGCTTATAGAAGGTGTTGTAAAATTCGAGCGTAAAGGTAGAGACAAGAAGCAGGTAAGTGTATACTAGGCATAATAATAACGTAGAATCAATAAAGGTACGGCTAGACTGTACCTTTATTTTTAATCATTTTTATTAGAATAATTTTCCTTAATTGATAATGTATACATGGGTATATCCCGAAATACATGGGGGACTGATTAATGAAGAAAAATATAGAGGAATTCAAAACCGGCGTAATTACAAAAGGCAGAAGAGATGATGGAGTTGGAGGAGATTATGACATGCTTGAAGCTGAGAAGGAACGTTCTATAGAAAGCCTCAAAGCTCATTTGAGTGAGCAACGCCATGATTTTTTCAACCTATTGCAGGTGCTGTATGGTTACACACAGCTTAAAAAGCCGGACAAGGTGCTTTCGCACATAAAAGATTACTGCACACAAATGGAGAATATAGGAAGACTCTATAACTGCAAATGTATAAAATTGGCCGATTTACTTTACACTAAAGACAAAGAAGCAGGGAGTATTGATCTGAACTTGGAGGTCAATGTCGATGTAAGCTTTGAACCTGTTGTAAGAATGCTTGATGATGAAGCCGTTTTGCATGCTGTGGATCATGCTGTATCTATATTTTTGTATGTTCTTGATGATAAGGGCTTAAAAAATTCCCATATACAATTTGACTTGAGGGAAGGTGCAGATGACTTCCAAATGGAAATATACTGCAGGGAGCTTAGGGAAGGGCAACTCGAGCCTATAAGCTTTGTTATTCCTCTGCAGGAAATATATTGGAAAAAGATTGAAAGAAGTATAGTATGCATGGATAGAATTACAAAGCATTGCAATGACAAAGGCTTTGATGGAAGAATGCTTGAGGATGATTCAACTTTTGTATTAAGCATTCGCAAAAAATAAAATCGAACATAAAACGATGGGGTGTAAACATGTTTATTGATAAAGCTAAAATATTCATAAAATCAGGGGACGGCGGAGATGGCAGGGTGGCCTTCCGAAGAGAGAAATATGCTCCTAATGGCGGGCCTAATGGCGGAGACGGCGGAGACGGTGGAGACATTGTGTTCGTGGTTGATGAGAATATGAGGACGCTTATGGACTTCAGGTATAGGAGAAAACACGTTGCAGAAGATGGAGAAATGGGAGGCAACGTTAACTGCTCAGGCAGAAGTGCTGAGGATCTGCTTATTAAGGTACCTGCCGGTACATTGCTGAGAGATGTTGAGACTGGATCACTGATAGGGGATTTGAAGCACCCGGGAGATAGAGTTGTTGTTGCTCGCGGAGGTAAGGGCGGGAAAGGAAATCAGCATTTTGCCACTGCCACAAGACAGGCTCCCCATTTTGCACAGCCAGGGGAGAAGGGCATGGAAAGATGGATTGAAATGGAGCTTAAGCTTTTGGCTGATGTAGGACTGGTTGGTTTCCCCAATGTAGGGAAGTCCACCTTCTTATCCATTGTGACCTCTGCAACGCCTAAAATAGCAAATTACCACTTTACTACTCTTGTACCAAACTTGGGAGTAGTGGAGATGGAAGGTGGCAGAAGCTTTGTAATTGCAGATATACCGGGACTTATTGAAGGCGCATCAAGTGGTGTGGGACTTGGACATGATTTTTTACGGCATGTTGAAAGAACAAAAGTGCTGATTCATTTGTTAGATACCTCAGGACTTGAGGGAAGGGATCCCCTTGAAGATTTTTATAAAATAAATGATGAGCTTAAGATCTACAGCGAAAAGCTTGTGAACAAACCACAGGTGGTTGCCTGCAACAAAATGGACATTCCTGAATCTGAGGAGAATTACAGAATAGTAGCTGAGGAATTGGGCAAGAAGGGCTATGAGGTGTTTGCCATTTCAGCTGCGACTAGGGAAGGGATAGCGCCCCTGTTGGACAGAGTTTACAATCTGCTTGAAAAGGTAAAAGATGTTGAAGAACCAGTTGAAGAAATATTGGATTTAGTGTATCATAATAATACAAGTGATAAGCCATTTACTGTCAGAAAGGAAAATGGGGTATTTGTTGTTGAAGGAAGACTGGTTGAGCAGCTGCTTGCATCAGTTAACATGGAGGACAACGACTCTATAAAGTACTTTCAGAAGGTACTGAGAAAGAGGGGTATCGTTGATGAGTTGAGGCAGTTTGGTGTTAAAGACGGTGACACAGTAAAAATGCAAGAATTAGAATTCGAATATTTTGAATGATGAACTGGAGGTCAATTGTAGGAAATGAACTGCATGCATTGCGAAAATTGTAAACAGAACACCGCTACGTATTTCTGCTTGGCGAAGAACGAAATCATAATTAATGAGAATTTTGTGACCAATACTGAAAAAAGCAGAAGTGGATGGAAGAAGGGTGACCCTGGATACGAAACTCATCGACGCAAGCTCAAAAAAGAAGTAGAGGTATAAAACCTATGGCAGACGCGAGTCTGCCTTTTAAACATAACGGAGGAATATAATATGTTAACAAGCAAACAAAGAGCTTATTTAAGAGGACTTGCCAACACACTGGAACCTGCCTTCATTATAGGGAAGGGCGGCTTGAACGACAACATGATAGCAGATATTGACGCGGCTTTGGAGGCAAGAGAGCTTTTGAAGATAAAGGTATTGAACAACAGCATGGCAGAGCCCAAGGAAGCAAGCATAGAAATAGCCGATAGAATTGGTGCTGATGTGGTGCAGGTGATTGGCGGGAAATTTGTATTATACAAGCAGTCCAGGGAGAACCCGTCAATAGCATTACCATAATGTGCCCTGTAACAGAATTCGTTTTTAGAAGCAGGGCACAACATCAAGGAAGTGCGTTATTAACATTTTGAATGACTGGGAATCTGGGATGTTAATAAGCACTAGGGGGTGATTATGTGAAACGTAAAGCGGTCGCAGTAATCAGCATATTGATTATCATAGCCTTTATGCTGTCTATTATTGCTCCTATATTCCAGTAGCGGGTATTATGTGTAATATCATAAAACTGTAAAGAATGCCAATGACAGAGTTTTGAAGTGCCGTACTGGACAAGGGTTTAACCTCTTGGTTCAAGTACGGTTTTTTAATGTAGAGGACTATGCATCTGTAAATAAAAAGGAGGGCATTATATGTCAATATACGAGGATTCTGTTAACTTTCATGAGAAAGTGCGGGGTAAGATTGAAATAGTATCAAGGGTGGAGGTCAATACATCCAGGGATATGAGCCTTGCATATACTCCGGGAGTTGCGGAGCCTTGCCTAGAGATTCAGAAGGACCCTGACAAGGCATACATATATACAAGAAAATGGAATACAATAGCCGTAGTATCAGATGGAACAGCTGTATTGGGACTTGGAGATATCGGCCCATTGGCTTCGCTGCCGGTTATGGAAGGGAAGGCTGTGCTTTTTAAGAGCTTTGGAGATATCGACGCTTTTCCAATTATTATAGACACCAAGGATGTAGATGAAATAGTTGAAACGGTAGTAAGGATTTCCCCTTCCTTTGGCGGTATAAACCTTGAGGACATTTCTGCACCAAGGTGCTTTGAGGTTGAACGAAAGCTCAAGGAACGATGTGATATACCGGTATTTCATGATGATCAGCACGGGACTGCAATAGTAACCCTTGCAGGGCTGTTGAATGCTTTGAAGCTGGTGGGTAAAGAGCTTAAGGATATTAAGGTGGTTGTTAATGGAGCAGGTGCGGCAGGAAATTCAGTAACCAAGCTGCTCTTATCTTCAGGAGTGAGGAATATTATAATGTGCGACAGGACGGGAGCTCTATATGACGGTATGGATAGAGGGGATGCTGAGAAAAAGAAAATTGCAGCGTTAACCAATCCGAAGAAGCTTAAGGGGACACTAGCGGATGTAATAAAGGGAGCGGATGTATTCATAGGAGTATCCGCACCGGACGTATTGACGAGCGAAATGGCGGGCACAATGAATAAGGATTCCATTGTATTTGCAATGGCCAATCCCACGCCTGAGATATTTCCGGAGACCGCAAAAAAGGCAGGAGTACGTATAATCGGAACAGGAAGGTCTGACTATCCCAATCAGGTAAATAATGTTCTGGCTTTTCCGGGCATATTCAGAGGAGCCCTTGATGCAAGAGCCAGTGATATAAATGAGGATATGAAGGTCGCTGCTGCCTATGCAATTGCAAGCGCGATACCTGAAAATGAATTGAATGATGAGTATATAATCCCAAAGGCTTTCAACAGAGAGGTGCAGAGGAAGGTTGCTGAAGCTGTAAAGGAAGCGGCAATAAAAAGCGGAGTGGCAAGAGTAAAATAATGGTTAACTCAGATATGAATGTCTGATATAATATTCCTTAGACAAATTTATAGAAAACTATATAATATAAGGATTTATTAAAAGGAGGAGAACGAATAATGCAGGACAAGGACACAATATTTCTAAAAGACAAAAGCAGACATATACGACGTTTGATTGTTGATGAAATCGGAAGGCTTGGTGTAGGACATATTGGAGGATGCCTTTCTCCGGTTGAGGCGCTGGTTGTTTTATATTATAAACAGATGAATATTGACCCTTCCAATCCCAAAATGGAGGGCAGAGACAGGTTCATAATGTCCAAAGGGCATGCCGGACCGGCAGTTTACGCTGTGCTTGCCGACAAGGGATATTTTGATGTTTGTGAGCTGAATACGCTGAATAAACCCGAGACTAACCTTCCAAGCCATTGTGATATGCTGAAAACCAGAGGTATCGATATGACGGCAGGCTCCTTGGGGCAGGGGATATCCTGTGCGGTAGGTATGGCAAAGGCGTCTAAGATAATGAAGGATAGTGCATATATATATTGCATGGTTGGAGATGGTGAAAGCCAGGAGGGTGAAGTATGGGAGGCAGCCATGTGTGCTGCTCAGTTCAAACTGAATAACCTTATAGGCTTCACTGATTACAACAAGTATCAGATAGATGGATCAGTTCAGGAAATAATGAGCGTTGATCCTTTGGACAAAAAGTGGGATGCCTTTGGCTGGAATGTCATATATGTAGCCGATGGGCATGATGTTACTCAAATAGATGATGCTGTAGAAAAAGCAAAAAAATCAACTGATAAGCCTAGTATGATAATACTTAATACTGTAAAGGGCAAGGGAGTATCCTTTGTAGAAGCCATGGGAGTTAAGAACCACAACATGCCTGTTACAGAAGAGCAGAGGCTTCAGGCACTGAAGGAATTGGAATAAGGGAGGCAGAAAGATGTACGAGAAAATGGAAATGAGACAGGTATTGGCTGAAGTACTTGACAAGTTGATGGAAAAGAATGAAAAGATAGTTGTAATAGATGCAGACCTTGCAAGGGCAAACGGGACACTTCCGCTAAAGGAAAAATATCCTGAAAGGGCCTTTGATGTGGGAATAGCGGAGCAGAACATGGCGGCTGTGGCGGCTGGTATGGCTGCATATGGGTTCGTACCCTTTATAGGCTCCTTCACGCCTTTTGCCACAAGAAGGATATGTGACCAAATAACAATATCAATAGCCTATGCGAAAAGAAACGTTAAGATAATTGGTACAGATCCAGGCATTTCTGCAGAGCTTAATGGCGGAACACACATGAGCATGGAGGATATCGGGGTAATCAGAAGTATTTCAGGGATAGTGATATTCGAGCCTGTTGATGCAGTTCAGCTTGCAAAGGCACTTCCCGTTATAGTTGAATATGATGGTCCTGTATATATAAGGATGTTTAGAAAGGCTTCACCAATAGTATTTAAGGACGATTACGTATTTGACCTATTCAAGGCAGATTTAATAAGAGAAGGCAAGGATGTAACTCTGTTCGCAACTGGAATAATGGTGGATGAGGCTTTGAAGGCTGCTGAAATGCTTAAGATTGAAGGCATAGCTGCTGAAATAATAAACATACATACTATGAAGCCAATAGATAGGGAAGCTGTAGTAAAGTCAGCCAGGAAGACAGGCGCAGTAGTAACCTGTGAAAACCACAATGTCATCGGCGGCCTCAAGAGTGCAGTGGCTGAGGTACTAGTAGAGGAGTATCCTGTACCAATTAAGGCAATAGGTGTCCAGGACCACTTCGGTGAGGTTGCGAAGATGGAGTACCTGAAAAAGAAGTACCATATGACAGCAGAAGATATAGTAAAAGCAGCAAAAGAAGCAATAGCAATGAAGAGGTAGCATTGCAAATAGCCATTCCAAACAAGAGCAGCCCAGTGATAGCTTCGTATAAGTATACTTAGCTATTCACAGGGCTGCTTTGCTATACATACAATTTGCTTAAAGGTGCTATACATGGCTACTCTATTAGTGCTGCATTATCATTAGCCATAACAGAGAAGCCTACTATTACCTATCCACATAGCGTCCGTGTTCTGGCACGGCCATTTCTTTGAAGTTATTCACCAGCAAATCCAGGTGGCGTGAAAGCTCTTCGCCCTTCATTGGCTGTCCGTGGCTCGGGATAATAAGCGATGGTTTTAGGTCATGGATTTTTCTTACTGACTCTTCTGCTGCCTTCCAATCGGTGGTAAGATATTTTGGTGGTCCACTTATGTGCTCTTTTTGGAATAGTACCGATATTAGAGATTCCTGTTTTACTGTGGTAAGGGCATCTGCAGCAATAAGTATTCTATCCTTTTCTTTGAAAAGGCAGATATGCCCCTCGGTATGTCCCGGGGTATGTACCCACTTCCAATTAGGTAGGCCGGGAACGCTTCCGTCCTTGGGAAGCTCTACGGCATGATAGCCTAAATCGATGCTGTGATGAGGGAAGGCCGGGGATATCTTTGCTATCATGCCTTCGTCCACTGTAGGGTCTGCCAGCGGATAGTCCTTCTTGCCTATTAAATAAGGCAGCTCAAGACTATGGGCATATACTGGCACCTCCCATTTGGCTGCCAGCTCAATAGCTGAGCCTACATGGTCGAAGTGGCCGTGAGTGAGTATGACGGCGCTTGGACGAGCGTTTCTGCCATAGAATTCTTCTGCGGTTTTCACAATAAAGTCTGCTGAGTTAGTCAAGCCAGTATCTACAAGCACCCATTCATCACGGGTTTTTAAATTAGTGCTGGCTACTATACAGGCATTTGCAACCGTGAATTGCAGCAGTATAATATCCTTCGTCACCTGCTTTGACTGCATGGTAAGGTTGGACAGCATATTAAGCATTTCATCTACTGTAGATATAATAAACACCTCCTATACTTTTTGCGAAATATCCTTTGTATTGTTCATTCAGATTTCACAAAAAGTTTCCTTAGTTGTTATTGAATTCGCACTATACCCAATGTAAATACTTTTGTGCGCTCAATATAATATATCATAGGGTTATTTTGCTCAAATGCAAAACATATTATAAATATGCATGCTGTCCTAAATATATAGAGATATATGACATTTGTCCTTTATTGGTTGAAGTTTTTGACTTATACTTTACTTATTAACAGAAGATAATGTAAAGGATGATGCAAATGAGATATTTGGATATTGAAAACTGGAATAGAAAAGAGCATTACAACTATTTTAAGGAGTTCGATTATCCGCATTTCAGCATATGCGGCAATGTTGACATCACTGAATTCAGCCGGTTTGTGAAGGATAGCGGAAGTTCATTTTTTTTAGCCTTACTGTTTGCTTCGGTAAAGGCAGCCAACAATATCGAGGAATTTCGCTATAGAATAAGACAGGATAAAGTGGTGGTACATGATAAGGTAAGTCCCTCCTTTACAATGATGACCTCAAAAGAAGTATTCAGCTTTTGTACTGTGGAGTTTGAAGAGAATTACAATGAGTTTTATAGGAGCGCTTCCCGGGAAATAGAGAAAGCCAAAGACCAGATAAGTATCAAGGACGAGCCGGGACGGGATGATCTGCTGTATATCACAAGCATCCCATGGGTTTCTTTTACCAATATAACTCACCCGATTCAGATGAGACCCGTGGATAGCATTCCGAGAATATCCTGGGGGAAGTACTTTGAGGAGAACACAAAAGTGAAGCTGCCATTATCGGTTCAGGCACATCATGCATTAGTTGATGGCGCCCATGTAGGGCAGTATTTTATGAGGCTTCAAGAAATACTTGATAGTCCAATGGCGCATTTTTAAATTAAGCAATTCACAATATAACTTGGCACACATTCTGTTTTATTACAATAAAATAGTAGCAAATAAACAAAATAGCAGTTGACATCTTAGGTCTATGTGCTATAATCGATAGAAATACCTTGATTCAGAATATTTAAAGTTTGGAGATTTGTGCAATGAATAATTTATTGGGAAAGGGAATAAGCGGAATATATTACTTTAGCTTTAGCCTGTGCTTTTATTTTAGCATCGGTTATTTTGCTTGCAAAAAAGAATATGTTCCTTTTCTTAATGAGTTTATAAAAGCCAAGCACATTATATATAGAAAACCTCTGTATATATGAAAAAGCGACCGTTGCAAATAAGGCTCATTAGAGCCTTATTTTTTTTATACTTCTGACGGCACAAGGCTATTTTTACAAAATGCTTTGATGTTACATACTAATTTAAAGGAGGGTTATCATGGTGATAGTAATGAGAGCAGATGCTCCAGTAAAAGAAATCGAAAAGATAAAGGAAAGGCTGGAAGCGGGGAACCACAAGGTAAGTGTAATAGAGGGCACAGATTATTGCGTGCTCGGTATTATAGGAGACACGACAGAAATAGATACAAATGAAATCGAAGCAAATGAATATGTAGAAA
The DNA here is from genome assembly GCA_035628995.1 of Clostridia bacterium. Taxonomy (NCBI): domain Bacteria; kingdom Bacillati; phylum Bacillota; class Clostridia; species Clostridia bacterium. Next base: position 69,779 of record DASPIR010000021.1, read on the forward strand.
AGGTCATGAAGGTTCAGCAGAGCTACAAGCTTGCAAACAGAATGTTCCACAGAGACAACTCAGTGATAAGGGTAGGGGATAGGACTATTGGCGGTCAGGATCTGGCCGTAATAGCAGGTCCTTGCTCAGTAGAGAGTGAAGATCAGATATTGGAGCTGGCAAAAAGAGTGAAAGAGTGCGGAGCAGGATTTTTAAGAGGAGGTGCATTCAAACCCCGTACATCTCCTTACAGCTTCCAAGGCATGAAACTTGAAGGACTTGAGCTTTTGAAGCTTGCCAGGGAGGAAACCGGCCTTCTGATTGTAACAGAGATTATGTCTGCGGATATGATAGATAAATTCGTAGAAGATGTGGATGTAATACAGGTAGGCGCAAGGAATATGCAGAATTATGAGCTTCTGAAGGAGCTTGGAAGGACCACAAAGCCTATACTTTTAAAACGAGGACTGTCTGCAACAATAGAAGAGCTGCTTATGTCAGCGGAGTATATAATGTCTGAGGGAAACGGCAATGTAATACTTTGTGAAAGAGGTATAAGAACCTTTGAGACCTATACAAGGAACACTTTGGATATTAGTGCGGTTCTGGCAATCAAAAAACTCAGCCATTTACCTGTTATAGTTGATCCAAGCCATGCGGCAGGCTTGTGGTGGATGGTTGAAGCCCTTGCAAAAGCATCGGTAGCAGTGGGCGCAGATGGAATTATGATAGAAGTCCATAATGATCCTGCAAATGCTAAGTGTGATGGACAACAATCCATTAAACCGGAAAGGTTCAGAGCATTGATGGAGGATATAACCGCTATGGCAGGCTCGCTGAGAAGAATTATTTAGCGGTAGGCTGCAAATATAGAAATTGAAATATTATAAGTAAATTTTATCTCAGTTTGGGGGAATGAAATTGGAAGAAGGCAGCTTTAGAAGAAATATCGCGGTAGTAGGCTTAGGGTTGATAGGCGGGTCCTATGCCATGGCTTTGAGACAGCATAAGGCAGGAAGAATATTCGGAATCGATATAGACGAGAGAGTGCTGGATAAAGCAGTCAACTGTGGAATTATAGACGAGGGTGCAATTGATTGTGAAGCAATATTATACAAGTCGGATATCGTAATAATTGCTCTCTATCCCCGAGATACAATTGAATTTATTGAGAAAAGTGCCAAGTATCTCAAACCTGGAACAATAATTACCGATACCTGTGGTATCAAGCAGCCAATAATTGATGCTGCAAAGAAAAGCTTGCCGGGAAATGTGGAGTTTGTGGGCGGACATCCAATGGCGGGCAATGAGTTTCAGGGCTTTGATGCTGCGTCGCGGGAGCTCTTTTTTAACACTAACTATATTATCACACCCCATGAAAGTAATACTGAAGAGGGAATAATGGCTGTCGAAGGGCTGGCTGCTGCAATAGGCTGCAAGTGTGTGACCAGAATAGACCCAGAGGCCCATGACCAGATGATATCTTTTACAAGCCAGCTTCCGCACGCTGTTGCCATATCATTTGCAAACCTTATAACCGGCAAGAAGGACATGAGTGCTTTTACCGGACGCAGCTTCAATGATGCCACCAGGGTTGCAGCCTTGAACAAGGAGCTCTGGACTCAAATATTCATGATGAATAAAACGAATATTATAGATAGAATAGGGGATATGGAAAAAATGCTGCAGGAATTGAAGAATGCTATAAATGAAAAGGATGAAAGCAGCCTTCATATATTATTCGACAATGCCATCAGAGAAAAAAAGGAGATAGGATAGATGAGAGCTTTTGCAGGAATATTTGAGGCTTTTGTCAAATTCAACATGAAAGGTGAGTTATGCATTTATAAAAGGAATAAGGGCGAAGAGCTGGAAAGCTTTATATAGGAGGATGCGGCAATGAAGGAAGTTACTATTTATCCGGGCAGTCTTGCCGGTGAGGTTTTGATACCACCGTCAAAAAGTATGAGCCATAGAGCGATAATATGTGCCGGGCTCTCAGAAGGAGTAAGCACTATAAATAATGCAGGAGTGTCTCAAGATATTGAAGCGACCTGCGAAGCTATGAAGGGTTTCGGTATAATAGTTGATAAAGAAGCCTCCTCGCTGAGGATAAAGGGGAATGCTGCTCTTGAGCTTAACAACTCCCGGATAGACTGCCGTGAGTCGGGATCTACCTTGAGATTTATTATACCAATTGCAGCTTTGACTGGTAAACCTGTGACTTTCTGCGGAGAGGGGAAGCTAATTGAAAGGTCTTTGATGCCTTACTACAAAATTTTTGAGAAACAGGGGATAAAATATGAGACTGACTGTGGAAAACTGCCTCTCTGCATCAATGGCAGGCTGACCTCCGGAGAATTTCAGCTGGAGGGAAATATCAGCTCTCAGTTCATTAGCGGCTTGATGTTTGCGCTTCCACTGCTGGAGGGCGATTCACAGATAATGATAACCAATGAATTGGAGTCAAAATCATATATAGACCTGACAATAAAGGCTTTAAAAGGGTTTTCAATTTACATAGAGAATCATGATTATAAAACTTTTATTGTAAAAGGAAAGCAAAAATATAGAGCAATGAACTATTCTGTTGAGGGAGATTTTTCCCAAGCTGCTTTTTGGCTGGCAGCAGGAGCACTAGGGTCGGAGCTGGTATGCAAGGGGCTTGATATGGAATCGCTGCAGGGTGATAAGTCGGTGTTGGATATAATAGGTGAAATGGGAGGCCGAATAGTTGTAGACGGGGATACTGCAAGGTCACTGACCGCTGATACGAAAGGAACAGTTATTGATGCCTCACAGTGTCCGGATTTGGTTCCGATATTGGCTGTGCTGGGAGCACTGAGTGAGGGAAGGACAGAAATAGTAAATGCGCAGAGACTGCGATTGAAGGAATCCGATAGGCTGAGGGCTATAAGCAGCGAGCTTGGCAAGCTGGGAGCCTGCATTATGGAAAAGTCGGATGGCTTGATAATTGAAGGTAGGAAGGGCCTCTGCGGTGGAAGTGTTGACAGCTGGAATGACCATAGAATTGCAATGGCTTTGGCTGTAGCAGCTACAAGGTGCGAAGAGCCGGTAATAATAAGCAATGCTTCCTGCGTGAAAAAGTCCTATCCTGATTTCTGGGAGCATTATAAAGCATTAGGAGGAAGAATCAATGAGCGGAATATGGGGTAACAGCATCAAAATATCAATATTCGGAGAGTCCCATGGTAAAGCGATAGGAATAACTATTGACGGCTTAAAGGCTGGAATCCTTCTGGACTTTGATTATATAAAGAAGGAAATGCAGAGGAGAGCCCCCGGGAATAATGAGTATTCCACTCCTCGTACGGAAGAGGACGAGTATGAGGTAATAAGCGGCTGCTTTGAAGGTAGAACTACAGGGACTCCTTTATGCGCAATGATTTATAATACAAATAAGAAATCCGAAGACTACGCGAAGCTTAAGAATATAATGAGGCCTTCTCACGGTGACTACACAGGATATGTGAAATACAGCGGCTTCAATGACTATAGAGGCGGAGGCCACTTTTCGGGGAGGCTCACTGCACCGTTGGTTTTTGCGGGGGCAATATGCAGACAGCTTCTGGAAAGCAGGGGAATAACCATAGGCAGTCACATAAAGAGTATAGGTGAAGAGCAAGATGAGAGTTTTGATGCTGTCAGTGTTGAAGCAAGTACATTAAAGATACTGGGAAGCAAAGCTTTTCCGGTGTTGAATGCAAAAAGTGAAGCTCTCATGAAAGCGGTTATTGCCCGAGCTATGGAGCAAAGAGACTCAGTGGGTGGTGTTGTAGAAGCTGCAGTACTGGGTCTGGAACCTGGTATAGGAGAACCCTTCTTTGATTCGGCAGAAAGTACTTTAGCTCACCTTATATTTTCCATTCCGGGGGTAAAGGGTCTTGAGTTTGGAGCAGGCTTTGATATATCAAGTATGAACGGTTCAAAAGCGAATGATGAATATTATATGGATGGAGAGAAAATAAGAACATACAGCAACAACAACGGGGGAATACTTGGGGGGATTACCGATGGAATGCCTTTAATATTCAGGGCTGCCTTCAAGCCTACACCCTCGATTGGCAGATTGCAAAGAACAATTGATATAGAGAAAAGAGAAAATACTGAAATAGAAGTGCAGGGAAGGCATGATCCGTGCATTGTACCAAGGGCAATACCTGTAGTGGAGGCTGTTGCTGCTATTGCGCTGTTTGATCTTATAATGCAGTTTGAGCGAAAATGAATGTAAAGAGGATGTGTTTTTGTTGGGTGAACTTGGAATATTGAGACAGAAGCTAAATGAAGTTGATGAAAAGCTTGTGGGCTTGTTTATAGAAAGAATGGAGCTTGTCACTAAGGTTGGCGAGTATAAAGCAGAGAAAAATCTGAAGGTATATGATCCAGTGAGAGAAAAAGAGATTATTGAAAGGTTTGCCAACGGAGTTAAAGTAGATTTTGATATAAAATATGTGGAGCAATTTCTGGAGAATCTTATGTTCTTAAGCAGGAAAGCCCAAGTAGATATAATAGGCAGGAAAAAGGAGCCTATTAAGTTTGAAAGCCCCAATGCAGCCATAACAATAGGCTATCAGGGAATGCCGGGCTGCTACAGTCAGCAGACAGGGCTTGAATACTTCGGGGAAGAGATTGGGACCGTGAGCTGTCACAGCTTCAGAGATGTTTTTGAAGCACTTGCAAAAGGGACGGTGCAATACGGTATTCTTCCAATAGAAAATTCTACTTCCGGTAGTATCAATGATGTCTACGACTTGCTTAGAGAGTATGAATTTTATATCATAGGTGAAAAATGTCTGAATGTGGAGCACTGCCTTTTGGCAGTGGAAGGTGCAGACTTGGCCGATATAAGGGAGGTTTACAGTCACCAGCAGGGGCTGATACAGTGCAGCCGCTACCTTTCGGAGCGGCCTGAATGGAAGCAGGTACCCTATTTTGATACTGCAGGAAGTGCAGAGTATGTTGCTAAGGAAGGTTTGAAATCCAAAGCATGTATTGCAGGTGATAAGGCGGCTTCAGTATACGGTCTCAGTGTAATCAGTCAGAATATCCAGGATAACAGAAACAACAGCACCAGATTTGTGATTATAAGCAAAGAGATGCTTGAAGATGAAAAGGCCGATAAAATAAGCGTGGTACTCAGCGTGCCGCATAGACCGGGAACTCTTTACGGAATACTAAGGCATTTTGCAAAGGGCAATTGCAATCTGATGAAGATTGAGTCCAGGCCTTTGGAGGGTAAAGCATGGGAGTATTTCTTCTATATAGATTTTAGCGGAAATGTAAATGAAGAAAGCACCAGAAGTATTCTGGCTGATATAGAAAAAGAAAGTTCATTTTTTAGATTGCTTGGCAATTATAGAAGTGAGGATGGCTGCAGATTATGAAGAATGTTTATGGGTTGATCGGAGAGAAGCTTGGGCATAGCTTTTCTCCGCAAATACACGGTGAGATATTCAAAAAACTAGGAATAAAAGGAGAATACAAGCTTTTTGAACTAAAGGAGGAAGAACTTAAGTCGGCGGTTCTGGAGCATAAGAATCAGGGCATCAAGGGCTTGAATGTCACGGTGCCATATAAAATAAGAATTATGGCTTGTCTTGATGTGATTTCAACTGAAGCGGAAAAAATCGGTGCAGTAAATACAATATCACTGAACAATGGTGTACTCACAGGGTATAACACAGATTACAACGGGTTTGGGATGTCACTTGCACGGAGTCGGGTAGAGATAAATGGTAAAAGTGCAGTCATCTTGGGCACTGGTGGAGCTTCTAAGGCAGTAGCGCACTATCTTATAGATAATGGTGCAAAAAGCATCACATATGTCAGTAGAAATCCCGGTGCTGGAGCTAAAAGCTATGATGAAGCAGCAAGTTTGAAGGGGGATATGATAATAAACTGCACCCCCTGTGGAATGTATCCCAGAGTGGATGTGTCACCGATTCCTTATGAAATATTCAAGGGGTTTGGTACCGCAGTAGATTTAATTTATAACCCTGAGGAAACGGTATTTTTGAAGCAGGCTAAGGAAAATGGGCTGAAGACGGTAAACGGACTTTATATGCTTGTAGGTCAGGCTGTTGCAGCTCAGGAAATTTGGAATGGAATCAGGCTTTCTGAAGCACAGGTAGATGAGATATATCAATGCGTAAAGCATCTTACAGGGAAATAAAGAATTATAACAAAGCAACCCCGCAGAGGTTATTTCATCTGCGGGGTTGTTTATTTAAGGTTAGTCTTGTTTATCACCCTTATCATCGTCATGGTCAGCTTTACCTGACTTACTATCAAATTTTTGCTCGTATTTTTTCTCTGTCTGCTCTATTTTCTTTTCCAGCTTTTCAACGGACTTCTCAAGCTTCTTCTCTAATTTTGCTGCCTCTTTATTTTCTTTGCTTCTGTCATCGTTTTTATCTTCATCATCCTTATCTTCCTCTACAGTGCTGTCCTTTTCTTCTGTATCTTTATCAAGCTCTTCGGATTCCACAAGCCCGGTCTTGATTTCCTTCTTTAATTCCTTGAAGGTTTTGTTGATATCCTTCATAGCATCCTTAGGAGCAAGGTTAAGTTCCATTATTGTCTTGCCGATACCCTTTGAATTGACAAGGAATAGGTCCACTACGACCTTCAGGTCTTTTTCTGACTGCTCTGACAGTGATACAAGAGCTGCAACCTGCCTGTTGTTAAGTTTCGCACTTTGGATTTTTTCGAGCAGAGCCTTATCTTGGATTTTTCCTGTAAGTATAGCGTTTGCGGCGCTGGCCTTTTCAGCCTGCTCTTCTTTTTCCTTATTGACTTCCAGCTTTACTGCCACTTTCTCAGGAAGTGCCTCAATTGCTGCTTTAAGCTCTTCTTTATATTCCGCAGGTACTTTGTCCATCAACTTTTCAAGTATTGCTTCATCTTCTATGTCATATTTTACTATCATATCTATGGTTTTGGTTACTGCTTTACCATCCTTAGCAGCTGCATCTATCACATCGATTGCATTGTCCATAAGTACCTTGTATTCATTAATAGCTGTTGTTGCTTTCTCTACATTGTTTGCTTCTATCATAGCCTTGCTCTCAGCAAGTCTTTCCTGCGCCATTCCAGCCAAAGCTTCAGCTTCCTTAACTGCATCTGTTATTATTGCTATTTGAATTTTTTCTGCAAGCCTGTCAAGAATATAAAGAGGACTGTCAGGCTTTATCCCTGGATCTGTTGTATTTGCTGATTCATCTGCAAATACCGGAATTGAGACTGCGAGTATTATTGCCATCATTAGAATTAATATTTTTCTGTTCATTCAATTCACTCTCCTTTTAATAATTGCTTTTTAGTGCATCATGATGCTATGACGGTTTTATGCAGCTTTTGGAATACATTATACTATTCGCCGCCGGTTAAGATTTTTCCGAGGTATTATATATGGTAAATCATGCCGCCATACCATGATATTTTTTAGAAGTTGCTGGAAGAACTTTAAAAATTCTGCATATTATTGTATAATGGACATAATTCATTAAAATCAGAGGTATTTGTATGAGTGAGCAGAGGGAAGGCAATAAGTCGAAAAGGATAGGAATTATGGGCGGCACTTTTGACCCTATTCATTATGGGCACCTTGTTGCGGCTGAAGTAGCAAGAGCGGAATTTGGCCTTGACAAGGTGATATTTATACCTGCGGGAAGACCTCCCCATAAGCAGCTGCAAAGCATAACCGACGCTGAACACAGATATCTTATGAGTGTCCTCGCAACTTCCACAAACCCCAATTTCGAGGTATCGCGTATAGAAGTGGATAAGAATGAGCTTACATATACTATCGGTACTGTGAAGGATATGCGAAGGATATACGGTGAAGATGCAGCAATATACTTCATAACTGGAGCCGATGCAGTGCTGGAACTGCTGACCTGGTATAAGATTCAGGAGCTTTTGACACTATGCACATTTATTGCTGCTACCCGGCCGGGATTTGACAAGCGGGATTTGGAACAAAAGATAGGGGAAATTACGTCTAAGTATGGTGGAGAAATTATATGCATTGAAGTTCCTTTACTGGCAATATCGTCAACAGATATCAGAGAAAGAGCCAGAAGCGGGAAATCAATCAAATATCTGCTGCCTGAGGCAGTAGAGGAGTATATCGAAAAAAATGGGCTGTATAAGGAGTGAATACTTTGCAGGATTTGGACACAATAATGCACTGGTTAAAAAATAACATTTCTTCAAAGAGATATAGTCACTCTATTAATGTTAGCTCAACTGCCGCAAAGCTGGCAGAGTTTTATGACTGCGATGTTCAAAAGACAAGCATTGCCGGCTTGGTGCATGACTGCGCAAGGGAGCTTGATATGGAAGAGCTGCTGAATTGCCTCGCTGCAGAGGATATTGCAGCAGATTCTCTGACATTAAGCGTGAAGGAGCTTCTGCATGGTCCGGCAGCAGTACATATATGCAGGAAGGTGTTTTGCATAGAGGATGAGGAAATACTAAGCGCTGTAAGATATCACACCACCGGAAAGGAAAACATGTCTCTCCTTGAGAAGATAATATACTTGTCGGACTTTATTGAGCCATCAAGAAGCTTCGACGGGGTGGAAAAACTGCGAGAACTTGCCTTTGGGAAGCTGGATGAAGCTCTTCTGCTGGCATTTAACTCCTCTATTCAATACATAATGTCAAAGAACGGACTTATACATGTTGATACCATACTATCTAGAAATCATATATTGAAAGAGCTGCAAAAGCTATAAGCAGCAGTAACGAGTGATTATATTTAGTAAACCTGAAATATGGAATAATCCAAAATGTTTTTTGAAAAACATATTAGAAATGGGGTTTTAGATTTTGAAAAAGTATATGGCTATTTTTCTGGCTTCGTTTTTGATTTTTTTTATTATACTCGGAGGAGTATATTATTTATATAAATCAAATATGACTGATGAGCATTTTGTCAAGACTATAGAGGAAAACCCTGAGCTTAAACCCGAAGACCCCAAGGATGACGTAATAATAAACACCTTGGTGATGGGCATTGATGAAGCAAGGTCAGACACTATGATTGTGGTGAGCTATAACAAAGAGAACCATAAGATCACATTGCTCTCGATACCAAGAGACACAAGAGTGAATATACCAGGTTACGGCTTTGATAAGATAAACTCTGCAGCAGCCAGAAAAGAAGGCACTGCTTTAGCAATGGAAACAGTGGGCGATATGCTGGGAATTCCTATACACCATTATGTGAAGGTGAACTTCAAGGGAGCAGAAAAGATAGTGGATATATTGGGTGGAGTAAAGGTAAATGTACCCCCGAATATGGACTATGAGGACCCTGTTCAGGATTTATATATCCATCTGAAACCGGGTTTGCAAGTGCTCAATGGTAAGGACGCAGTAAAGTTCGCGAGGTTCAGAAAGGGCTATGCTGATCAGGACTTGGGCAGAATAAAAGCCCAGCAGGAGCTTATCAAGGCTTTCATCGACAAGCTCACAAGTCCCAAGGTGATACCGAAAGCACTCAGCATAGTTGATGCAATGTCCAAGTGTGTTAAGACCAATATGGATAATGCGACTATTGCAGGTTATGCAGTGAATATAAAAGATATTAAAATGGAGAATATCAAGTTCTATACCCTGCCTGGAGATGATGAGTATAAGAATAAGGTCTCATATTTCTTGTGTGATGAGGTTAAACTCAAAGAAATGCTTGAGCAAATCAAGGCTGATCTTGGAGTAGCAACAGCTCAAACCAATGATATAACGCCATCCCAGGCAGAAAGTGGTCAAACTGCTGCGGATACTGTACAGGCAATCAGTAGGGAAGATATTAAGGTGCAGGTGCTGAATGGTTCAAAGAAAAGCGGACTGGCCTCTCAGCTAAAAAAGGAGCTGGAGGATAAAGGATATTCAAATGTTAAAATTGGAGATACTAAGGATATGACATATGGATACTCTAGAGTCATCGACAGGAGTGGGAATAAAGATAAACTTCAGGTGGTATCTCAGGATTCAAATATAAATATTGTCGAAAGTGATATTGACAATACTTGTGGTTATGATATAACAATTATTATAGGTAAAGACAGAATTAACGGAGGGATGTAATTGTACTCAATATCGACGGAAATGGCTAACAATGCTATCGAAAGTTTAAAAGACAAGAAGGCGACAGATATAAAGCTGTTGGATATACATGAGCTTTCAACAATAGCAGATTACTTTATTATCGCCACAGGGAACTCTACAACACAGGTTCAGGCAATGAGCGATGAATTGGAAGAGAAAATGGAATTGGCAGGATATAAGATGCACCATAAGGAAGGCTTTAGAAACGGTCGATGGATATTGCTTGATTTTGGCCATATTATAGTGCACCTTTTCCATGATGAGGAAAGAAAGTTCTATAACCTGGAAAGGCTTTGGGTGGATGCAAAGTCGATTCTTGTAGAAAATCAATAGATATAAATTTTGATTGTTTAGGGGTGTTGGTATGAGTGAGAATTTGCATCCTATACTGAAAAGTATGATGACACTGGTCGAGGGAATAGCGAATACATTTGGGAGGAATTGTGAAGTTATTCTTCACGATATAAGAAACCCACAAAGTTCAATAATTGCAATAGCCAATGGACACGTTACCGGAAGAACTGTAGGAAGTCCTATGAGTGAATACGGACTGGCCACTCTCCGCAGGGGACAGTTTGACAAGCCTATAGTAAACTATAGAAAAAAGACTAAGGAAGGAAAGCTTCTGAAGTCTACATCGCTTTTTGTTAAGGATGAAAAGGGGAAGCTCATAGGCTTTTTATGCATTAACTATGATATTTCAGAGCTTACAATAGCAAAGAATATCATTAATGAATTGACAAATATTGTTGATGATACAGATTTCTCCGAAGACAGTGAAGAAAGCTACGGAAGCACAGTAAATGAGATGCTTAGCAGCATAGTGAACAAGACTTTGGAATCGGTAGGGAAGCCTGTAGCCTTCATATCCAAGGAGGAAAAGGTCAATATAGTCCAACTGCTGGATGAAAAAGGGGTATTCCTGATAAAAGGTGCGATTGACTATGTTGCAAAGGTATTATGTGTTTCCAGATATACGGTGTACAACTATTTGGATGAGATTAGAGTGAATGATTAAGTATAAAAGGTACATATCGCAACATGCGTTATGTACCTTTTGTGTATTATTGATGATATTTGTGTGAAATATGAGTAATAGTGGTAATATGTATGAGCTGTTTGCATATTGTATTTATGGTGTATCGATAAATTTTAACTATAAATATAATATGGAGGAATGTAAATGACTGTACTTAGAGAAAGGCATGGCCAGGCACTTATAAGGTATGAGGAACAGGGGGCCGGAGAGAAAAGACGTGATGTGCACTTTGAGTGGTGGTTCAATACTGAAAAGATGAAAGAAGGAGTACGGCTGGAGGAGAAAAACGGAAAAACTCATATATATTGTTATAAATTCAAAGGAAGTTATAGGGAACGCTGGCTTATGGAGGAATTTGACCGAAGAGTTCCAAAGTATAAGGTTGTATAGCGGAATCATATATTATAATATTATATTGATTGCAGATATATATAACAAAGGAAAAATATCGAATTGATAAGGGAGGAATAAGAATGACAAAAGAAATAATAATGACTGAAAATGCTCCTGCTGCTATAGGACCCTATTCCCAAGCGGTAAAGTACGGAAATCTCATATTTACATCAGGTGCTCTCGGAGTTGATCCAAAGACAGGAGCATTCGCTGATGGAGGGATTCAGGCTCAGACAAAACAGTGCCTGGAGAATCTTAAGGCTGTTCTTCAAGCATCCGGCAGCAGCCTGGAAAACGTGCTGAAAGCTACAGTTTTTATTAAAGATATGAATGATTTTCCTAAGATTAACGAAATCTATGGGCAGTATTTTACTAAGGAGCAGCCGGGCAGATCCTGTGTAGAGGTTGCCAGACTGCCAAAGGATGCATTGATTGAGATTGAAGCTATAGCATTTGTAGGATAAAAAGATAACGCCGATGTCGGCGTTATCTTTTTATCTTCTTATATATACATCTTTAAACTTTCTTCGTCTGATTTTATATATTGTGACTGCGCTTCGATAAAGCAGGAACACTACTACTAATACTATCAAAAGCCACCAGTAATTGAATATCTTTGGAGCGGCTATTTCGACTGATGAGAGGAGCTTTATCCTTTTTACCTCCTTGCCATCTACTGAAACAATCATTTCTCCAAGTGCTTCACCCTTTTTAATGGGTTCCTTAATAACGTCATTTGTTTTAATATCAGTTTTTACTTTGTCCCTCTCGGCTTGAGAAAGAGTGAGAGAGAAATCCTCAGCTGCCAGAAGGTTGATTTTTTCCTGACCATCTTTTATAGATACTGTTGTCACTACCTGATCCTTTTTCAGTACTTCTACATTCTGATAATTTGCAAAGCCATATTCGAAGAGGGCTACGGTATCGCTGTATACATTCTGTCCTTCAGCGCTCATAACCACTGATATGAGCTCCAAATCACCTTTTTTTGCACCGCCTACAAGACACTGATTCGCTTTAACTGTATAACCTGTCTTGATACCTGTGGCGTATTCATATCTGAACTTATCATAGGTCTTCCAAATTAGCTTGTTGCTGTTTGTTATGTAGTTTCTTTCATCCTGCTTGTTTGTCTTAGGTATGGTGTATTTAACTTCCTTCACCACACTTCTGAACTTATCCAAGGTCATCGCATACTTGGCAATCATAGCCAAGTCCCTTGCAGTTGTATAGTGATTATCATTGTGAAGTCCGTTTGGATTTACAAAGTTTGTGTTTGCTGCGCCCAGCTCCTTGGCTTTGCTGTTCATAAGCTTCGCAAACTCTTCGACAGTGCCTGAGATATGCTCCGCTATTGCTACTGCAGCATCGTTTGCGGATTCCAGCATTAGTGCGTGAAGCAGCTGCTCCATAGTAAGCTGCTCACCGGTGATGAGATAAATCTGGCTGCTCCCTTTTTCTATGAGCGGAGGGTTCTTGCCTATTGTAATTAGATCTTCCATCTTTCCATGCTCTACTGCTAAAAGACCTGTCATTACTTTTGTGGTGCTTGCAGGATAATGTCTATCATCTGCGTTCTTCTCGTAAAGTACCTTTCCTGTTTTGGCATCTATTAAAATGGCTGATGGAGCAGTAACTAGAGGTGCATCTCCAAAAACCGGCATAAAAGACATGACCATGCTCAATAGTGTTATATATAAAATGAATTTTTTCATAATTTCCTCCGAATGTTATTGAATTGCTTGCCTTTAAGCCGCTATTTCGTCAACCATTTCAGTATAACAAAAAAGGTTAGCAATAGCACCCCTTTATTAGAAATTTGTAGATATTTTTGAGTGGTAATATATGATTCGTATATTAATACATGTAAAAGAAGGAAATATATTACAAATGTCGAATCATATATTATTAAAACAAGGCGGCTACTGTCTGAAGGAGGTAAAGATGATTTACATTACTAGAACTCAGAAATCTATATTTGCAGTTATCTTGCTTGTGTTGGTCATTATAAGCGGTACTATATATACCAGACAGGAAAAGTCTACAGAAATAAGTCTTGGTGAGGCCATTGAGGTTAAAGAAGCTGTACCCACTCCTGTAGCAGCAGCAATTGAAGCAGAGCCTGAGGAGATATCGGTATATATATGCGGTAATGTAAAGAATCCCAGTGTGATAAAGGTAAAGGAAGGAACCCGCCTTGATGAGGCTATTGCGATGGTGGGAGGGGCAAATGTGGAGGCTGACTTGAATATTGTGAATCTGGCGTATAGGCTGGAGGATGAGGATATGATATATATTCCCAAGAAGGGAGAAAAGCTGCAAGGCACAAGCAAGACCATACCGGGTGTGAATACGATTAAGAGTGTAGGTGTTAACAAGTCGGGAAAGGTGAATATCAACACTGCCGGCGAAAGTGAGCTTGATACACTGTCCGGCGTGGGGCCGGCAACTGCAAAGGCAATAATACAATACAGGAACCAAACAGGGCCCTTTAAGTCCATTGAGGATATAAAAAAGGTAAAAGGCATAGGCGACAGCAAATACAATGACCTCAAGGACGGTATAACGGTTGAGTAGAGCAGTAGACCAAATCACATTTTAGATAGTGGTTTGGTTTATTTTTTTCTATGTTTGCCGATACTGAGGTATGTTATAATATTAGAGAATATGAAGATATTTAGTGAGAACTGTAAAATATATTTTTACATTTTCCAAATGATATAGGAAGCGGGGTGGTGGCACAATGGACAAGAGAATCAGACTTACGCAAATGACCAGAAGCTCTGGGTGAGCCGCAAAAATTGGTCCGGATACCCTGGCACAGGTTCTGTGTCAGCTGCCAAAATTTAAAGATGAAAATCTGCTAGTAGGCATTGAAACATCCGATGATGCTGCCGTATATAAGATAGATGAAGACAAAGCTGTGATTCTGACAACGGACTTTTTTACTCCTGTTGTAGATGATCCCTATACCTTTGGGCAAATAGCTGCAGCAAACTCTTTGAGTGATGTGTATGCAATGGGGGGCAAGCCTGTAACTGCAATGAACATAGTGTGCTTCCCCACCTGTGAGTCAATGGATATTTTAAAGGAAATTCTTAGAGGCGGAGCGGACAAGGTTGCGGAAGCGGGTGCAATAGTTGTCGGAGGGCATACGGTAGATGACAATGAGCCAAAATTCGGTCTCTCCGTGATGGGTATGGTGCATCCCCAAAAGGTTGCTGCCAATTCAGGAGCGAAGCCCGGGGATATGCTTATACTTACGAAGCCTCTTGGGATTGGCATATTAAATACTGCAATAAAGGCAGATATTGTTGATGAAGGCGTAATTAAAAAAGCTGTAGATATCATGGCATATCTCAATAAGGATGCTTGTGAAGCAATGACAGCAGTGGGAATCAACGGCTGCACAGATATAACAGGCTTCGGCTTTTTAGGTCACTCTTATGAAATGGCTGCGGCAAGCAAAGTTTCTCTGGAAATATGGTCGGATACTCTTCCTATAATAAAGGAAAGCGTTGAGTTTGCAAGAATGGGAATAATTCCGGCAGGTAAATATAATAATGAAGGTTATCTCAGAGAGCATGTCAGTTTTGCTGGCAGCGTAAAGCAGGAAATAAAAGACATAATGTATGACCCTCAGACTTCAGGAGGACTTCTTATATCTGTACCTGAGGAGCATTTCGAGATGCTGATGGATGAGCTGAGAAAAAGGAACAAGACGGATTTCAGCGTTGTTGGAAAGGTAATATCAAAAGAAGAGTATTCGATAAAGGTAGTATAAATCAAAAGAACAACTGACATTAGTTAATATTTGGTGCGAGGTACGAGGTGCGAGGTGCGAGGAGAACCGAAGGAATTCCCCGAACCACGAACCGCGAACCGCGAACCTGCAAGTAGTGGAGGTAGAGCATGAAGGATAAAAAGCAAATATTGAGCAGTATACCCTCAGTTGATGAACTTTTGAGGGAAAAGGAGCTTGAAAAGCTTACTTTTGTATATCCAAGAACTACAGTAGTAGAGGGCATAAGGGAATATCTGAAAGATTACAGGAAAGCAATAATGTCTTTGGAGGATGAGAAAGACCTGAACGCAATCGATAACTGCTGCATGATAAATGGCATAGTTGAAAAAGTACATGAAATAATGAGGAACAATCTCGTAAATGTAGTTAATGCAACAGGAGTAGTGCTGCATACAAACCTTGGAAGATCTCCATTAAGCAACAGACTTAAGGATACTTTATGGGATATCGCGTCAAAGTATTCCAATCTGGAAATGGACCTTGCATCCGGGGAGCGGGGCTCAAGATACTCCCATGTTGAAGAATTGATATGCAAGCTTACCGGAGCCCAGGCGGCAATGGTGGTGAACAATAATGCTGCAGCGGTGATGCTGGTACTTGCTACCATGGCTAAAGGCCGGGAGGTAGTGGTGTCCAGGGGGCAGCTTGTTGAGATAGGAGGTTCCTTCAGGGTGCCTGATGTAATGGAGCAAAGCGGTGCTGCATTAGTTGAGGTAGGAACCACTAACAAAACACATGTGTCAGATTATGAGAGGGCTGTCAATGAGAATACGGCAGCATTTATGAAGGTGCATACCAGCAACTACAGAATACTGGGTTTTACAAGTGAGGTGGAGTCGGAGGAAATGGTCGCGCTGGGTAGGACACTGGGGCTTCCTGTAATAGAGGATCTGGGAAGTGGAATGCTTTTGGAGCTTACTGACTATGGACTGCCTTACGAGCCTACTGTGCAGCAGGCTGTCAAAGCAGGTATGGATGTAATAACCTTCAGCGGGGATAAAATGCTTGGAGGCCCTCAGGCTGGTATTATTATCGGCAGCAAGGAATACATAGATAAAATGAAGAAAAATCCTCTCACAAGAGCAATAAGAATAGATAAGCTGACTTTGGCAGCCCTTGAAGGGACGCTGAGGCTATACACGGATAAGGAGCTTGCACTAAAGGAAATTCCGGTGCTTAGAATGCTTACCTACAGTGATGAGGAGCTTGATAAGCGGGCAAGACGTCTTTATACGCGATTAAAAAAGTCTTTAGGTGCTGTTGGCATTATTAGTATAGAGGCTGACTACTCTGAGGTGGGTGGAGGCTCCATGCCTCTGCATAAAATGCCTACCAAGACTATTGCATTGAAGCCTAACGGTATATCTCTAGTGGAGCTTGAGGAGAAGCTGAGGACATATAAAACTCCTATTGTAGCAAGGATAAACAAGGATAGGCTTATGCTGGATGTCAGGACAATTATGGATGATGAGTTTGAAGTTATAGAAGGTGCCTTGCTGTGGGCTTTTTCGGCACTTTCAAAAGGCAATGCGGGAGAAGGCGAGGGTCAAGCTTGAAGAACGTTATAATCGGAACAGCAGGACACATAGATCATGGGAAGACAACCCTTATAAAGGCTCTGACGGGAAGGGATACAGACAGGCTCAAAGAGGAAAAGAAAAGAGGAATATCCATTGAGCTTGGTTTCACATATTTTGACCTTCCAAGCGGAAGAAGAGCTGGAATAATCGATGTGCCCGGACACGAGAAATTTATTAAAAACATGCTTGCTGGAGCAGGAGGCATTGATGTTGTAGTGCTTGTAATAGCTGCTGACGAGGGTGTAATGCCCCAGACCAGGGAGCATCTTAATATACTTTCGCTGCTGCAGGTGAAGAAGGGTATAATAGCCCTGACCAAGAAGGATATGGTGGATCAGGAATGGCTTGAAATGATAACCGAACAGGTCAGAGATGAAGTAAAGGGCTCCTTCCTAAAGGAAGCAAGCATAATGCCGGTTTCATCGGTCACGGGAGAGGGGCTTAAGGAGCTTATTGCTGAAATAGATAAAGTTACTGAGGTGGTAGAGGAGAAGGATACTAATGAGGTATTCAGGCTTCCTGTGGATAGATCCTTCACTATAACTGGCTTTGGCACAGTGGTTACGGGTACGCTTATCTCGGGCAGCATCAGCGAAGGGGACAGGATAGAGATATATCCACGCAAAATTGATACGAGAGTACGCTCAATACAGGTTCATGAAAAGAATGTCAAGACTGCCTATGCAGGTCAGCGCGTGGCAATCAACATCGCCAATGTGAAGCTTGATGAGATTCAACGGGGGGATGTGCTGACACAGCTAGAACGAATGGAGCCTTCAATGATGCTGGATGCAAGGCTGGAGATGTTGCCTGGTGCAGACAAATCCATTGACAATAGGGACAGATTAAGGCTTTATCATGGAACTTCAGAAATAATGTGCAGGGTGGTACTTCTGGATAGAGAAGAGCTTAAGCCTGGGGAAAGTGCATTTGTGCAGCTGAGGCTGGAGGAAGAGACAGCCTGCATGAAAGGGGATCGTTTTGTAATAAGGACATATTCCCCCATGTTGACCATAGGCGGGGGAACCATTTTGGAGCCTAACCCTCCTAAGAGAAAGCGCTTTAAAGAGGATGTAATAGAAGAGCTTAAGATAAAAGAGCAGGGCAATCCAACCGAGGTGGTTGAGAGGTATTTGATACAGAACAGTGATAAATATCCCGAGAAGAAGTCAATACTCAAAGGTGTAGGGAATATAAGTGCTGAGCTGTATGAAAAAATAGCCGCTGAGCTGTCGGAGAAGAAGCTTATTCACCAATTCAAGCTCGGGGATGAGACTTATTTGCTGCATATCAGGTATTTGAAGGATGTTGAAACCAAGCTTACAGAAATACTTGAGGCATATCATAAGAAGAATCCGTTAAAAATCGGAATATCCAAGGAAGAGCTTCGAACAAGAATTTTCGAAGGGATAAAGCCGAGACTGGCAGATCTGGTCTTTGGATATTTGGAGGCTAATGGCACCATAAAGATTGAGAACCAATATATAGCTCAAGGTAGTTTTAAGGTGCAGTTCAATAAAGTACAAGAAAAGATTAGGGATGTAATAGAAAAGAACTACAGCGAGAACCGGTTCAACCCGCCCAAGCTTATGGAGCTGGCTGAAGCGAACCCTTTGGATAAAAACCAGTACCAGTTGGTATATGCTGCTTTGATTGAAATGGGAGAGCTTATAAAACTGGATGAGGATATTGCCTTTTCAAGAGCTGCATACAACGAAGCAGCAGAGCTTTTACGGAGGCATTTAAAAGTGAATGGATCAATACAGTTGGGGCAGTTCAGGGATATTCTCGGGACCAGCAGGAAATATGCAATGGCTCTACTGGATCATTTTGATCAAAACAAGATTACTAAGCGTGTTGGAGACAACAGAGTACTGTTCTAAAAGGAAGAATAAAGTTGTTTATCTGGATTTGTATATATTCTGGATAAACAGCTTTTTAATTTAGCAAAACCTTTTAGACTAGAATATAATGTTATAAATTAAAGCGCGGGAGGTTATTGTATGTATCCGTACATTTGTCCATATTGGAAGAAAATGAAATCGACTTATGATCATTCTGAAGAACCCTCCATTATAAATAGACAAAAGAAATTTACCAAAGAGGAAGCAATAGATATTGGTAAAAATATAGGTATAGATTTTAGCAAGATTGACATTGAACAGTTCAGGACGGGCTTGGATGTGGAATTGGAGCATGGCACCAGGTTCCCCAAGGCCAATGTAACAAATGACGATCCTGTGCTTACTGGCAAAATTGCTTATGCCCATCTACTGGAAATCCCTGATTATTATACGAGATTGGCTGAAATTGAAAAAGAAGCAAGGCTTCACTGTGGGATTGAGGACTGACTTATAGTCCTTTTTTTCATGTAATTGTACACGGCACCTGTAATACTTCTGTAAAGAGGCTGCACATTTGAGCTGCTGCCCTTGCTCATTACAACCATTATATAAGGATTATCCTCCAAAAGTATTATGCCGGCGTCATTATAAACCCCTTCGCCTGCACTTGTACCTGTTTTGTGGGCTACTGGGGACTTATAGCCTATACCCGCAGGAAGTCTGTTAGAGTATATATTGTTTTTAAGAGATTCCATAAATAGCTTATCATTCTCTGCCCCGAAGGTTTTTTCGCAATATAGCAGGTCAAGTACGTATCCCAGGTCCTTGGGAGTGGTTCTAGGAGATCGGGATATTCCATATCTTGCAATATTGTTCTTGACAGAGGCGCGTTGGGCAGGCATTATCTCACTATATACCAGGCTGTTTTTCACACCCAGCTTCAGAAGGGTTTCGTTTATCTTTTTGGAACCTAAATGGCGAAGGGTAATGTTAAAGTAATCATTGACTGAGTGGCTGATCATTTTTGGCAGCATCCTCTTGAGATTGTACTTGCTGTTTGTTATCTTGTCTGTATAAGCCTTATCCAGCTCCAGCTCGCCGCAATTGTTCATATAATACATTACAGCTGCGGACAAAAGCTTGCAGGTGGAGGCTGAATTGAAATATCCCTCCCTAGGGTTATCGGGGTTTGTTTTTTCGGCATTATAAGCATATTCGTAGCCGCTGCTTAACTCTTTGATATAGATTCCGATAATGCCCTTGCCGCCATTTTTATAGAAAGAGTTAACCTTCTTCATTACAATTGCGTCTACTTCATTGTTAAAGTCAGAAGCAGCTTGTTGGACTGCATCTGGCGCCTCAGCAGCGGGCTGCTCTGACACAGGAGCCGGAGTGGGCGTTATGTCCACTGCCGACTGATTTGGAGGTTGGGGTGTTAAATCGTCTGGTACAGCACTATATGTGATATATGTGCACATAAATGAAATAATAGCAACCAAAGTGAATGATTTCAAGCGTTCATGCATTGTACATCCCCCAATTATGCATCATCATAATCAATTATATATATGCTGCAGTCCTTTCAAAATCAAGTTATCCTAAAAAAAACTGCAGATAAAATCAAATTGATAAATTTAGCACAATTTACAAAATATAACATAAAATAGTGTTGACAACACAATAGTCTAGTGCTATTCTGATTTCAAAGCGGAGATTTAACAAACAGAACCATTTTTCCTATTATTTGTTAGGCGGCAATGGACGTTATTTGTTAAATCCCTAATAAATAATAGGAGGTAAGGAAATGGCAGACAAGAACCTCATCTGCAAGGACTGCAGCAAGCCTTTTGTATTCACAGAGGGGGAGCAGGCTTTCTACAAGGAAAAGGGTTTTGAAAACGAACCACAGAGATGTCCTGATTGCAGAAAAGCTAAAAAGGCACAGAACAACAGAAGCAGAGACTTCAGAAGATAAGAGCTTATATAAAGGTCATTGAATTTTCAATGGCCTTTAATTTTTTGCATGCACAAAAAAGTTAGTAGTATAAATTATCTTGTTTTACAAATAATAGCTACTATAAAAGCTCTTAGGGAGAAGTGTTATGCCTTGGGTCATCAGCTTTATAGCATCATGGATATTGTTTTTTTTATTGACTGACAATAAGAGTTTGAAAAAGAATATATGGGGTGGGGTACTGGCGTTGGTGCTTGCGAGTTTTGTTGATTATGGGGGGCAAAAGCTAGAGCTATACACCTTTTACGATATAATCATACCGTGGGCGACTTGTTCTGCATTCTATAAATTTGGTCCCATATTCACCATGGGCATACTTTTTTGCCAATATGTGCCCAATAATAAGTGGTTGCAGGCAGCGCACATACTACTGTGCTCAATATTTTACATACTGCTTGAATTAACAATAATAAGCACTGGGGTAGCCGAATATATCCACTGGAATATACTCGCCAGTTTTGTGATAAACATAGTAACTTTCGGTTCTCTCACCTGGTTCACACTAGCATTTATACGAGAGAAATAATTTTTAGAAATTTTAAAAAACTTTATTGAATTTATTGACATTGAATGGGAGCAGTGCTATACTAATCAAGAATATGAGATTTAACAAACAAAAACCATTTCCTACTATCTATTAGGACAATGCATAATGTTTGAAAGTTGTTAAATCCTAATAAATAATAGGAGGTATGAAAAATGGCTGATAAGAATTTAACTTGCAAAGACTGTGGATCAGAATTTGTATTCACAGAAGGCGAGCAGGCTTTCTACAAGGAAAAGGGTTTTGAAAACGAACCACAGAGATGTCCTGACTGCAGAAAAGCTAAAAAGGCACAGAACAACAGAAGCAGAGACTTCAGAAGATAATATTGCCTAATGAAAGACCATTGAATAATTCAATGGTCTTTGTTTATTTTTGCAGCTCAAATTTTATTATAGATTTTGTATTTATACAAGCTTTCGGACAGCAATAAGATAGTAGTCAGTGAAGCAAAAGTTATCATAAAATCATAATAGTAATTATAACTGCCTATCCGTTCAAATGCACCTGCCAGTTCAGAAATAAAAGCCAACACTTCAACAATTGCTGTGGCGTAGACCAGCATCAGCAGGTTATGGCTGAAACGAGGCTTCATATATTCAATGAGTACTATTCCTGCAACTCCTGTCCAGAGCAAATGAAATAACGGTATTCCAAATACATCAAGGAAAGGCTTGTTATAACGGAATAATCCCAGGTTAATTCCCATCACATTAATAATACCAACAACGATAATAGAGATTAGTGAAACTGACATAAGCTCTTTAATGCGTTGCCGGCCTATAACAACCAGCGCATAAAGTAAGGTGAGCGCGAAGTAGTAGACATCAACATACCTAGCATAATCCATAAGAACACCTCTTAAACATATTTGCTAATATTATGTTCAGTTGAGCTTTTTTTATCAAAAATTATCTAGGTGCATAGAAAATCGGGAAATTTCCAGATGACTTTAGTGCATGGTCGATTATTTACTAGAAGTATATGGAAATGATATACTTATATTAGTGGTTATAATGAGTTGTGACTGGGGGTTAAAGAATGAGTGGGATTATAAAGAAACAATTTGATTCAAGGTACTTTACACTACGGGAGCTGGCGGAAGGGGTATATGCGGCTATAGAGAAGAAAGAAGCTGATACCGGAAGCAATGCCGGCTTTGTCGATATGGGAGACTATACTGTTGCGTTCGATGCTCTCCTCAATATTGATGCAGCAAAGGACTTAATAGCCGCTTCGGAGGCATTAACCTGTAAAGCACCTTCAATACTTGTAAACAGCCACTTTCATGCAGATCATGTAGTTGGGAACTGCATGTTCGGGAAAGATGCAAGGATATTTACCTCAAAGGCTGCTAAAGAAAAAATGCTGACAGATAGCACTAAAATGATGCAGGAGATTCAGGGACTTGAACCTAAAGTGTTGGATGAATTAAAGGCGCAGATATCCTCCGAAAAGGACACTGCCAAGCTGTTGGATTTAGAAAATGAATATAAGTTTTTAAGTAATATTATGAAGCCTGGAGTACAACTAAGACTGCCGGATGTTACTTTTGAGAGGACTCTTACTCTCCATGGAAAGAATAGGCGGGCTGAGTTGATTACCTTCGGCACTGCTCATTCTCCTGGGGATGTTATAATGTACCTGCCTGAAGAAAAGGTTTGTTTCGTGGGTGACTTGCTGTTCAAGGATTCTCATCCATGGTTGGGAACGGGTGACCCGGAGAATTTCATCAGAGTCCTTGGGGAATTGCTAAAGCTCGATGCTGAGATATTTATCCCTGGACATGGGGAGCTAGCAGCAAAGAGTGATATCGAGCTGGAGATAAAATACATTAATGAGCTCCTTGCACTTATGGATGCAAAAAAGGCCAAAGGGGAAGCTGCTGATACAGTAACCCTGAGTGATATATCACCGGAGTTCAGGGATTGGGACGGCTTGTGCTTTATGTGGAATGTTGATTTCTTGTTTAAGAGATCCGAAGAGTAAGCAGCATTGTATGAATTTGCTGCTAGCCACTGACTTAAAAAGAAAGGACTTGCATTGGCAAGTCCGGATGACACTAAGTCATGAAAAAAGATTAAACACTACTATCTTTCAAGCAGTTGAAAAGCTTCGGCTACTTTTTCTGCAAATACCAGAGGTTCTTCAACTGAGAGGAAGTGGATATAGAATAACCTCGGTCTATCAAACAGCCAGTGATTGTGTAGAGCAGTAACAAATATGTCTCGTTCACGAAGCGCCGTTATGAATGGGTTAATCTCGTTCTGCAGGATTACTGTCTCACCTAAATTGAGAGTGTTTCCTTCGCGGTCCATATCCTCAAATGAGAATAAGGCGTTTAGAACAAGAGGGCTGTGCGTTTCCCTATCGGCAATCTCAACGTCAATATTTCTTACGCGTGTTACAGCACACAATTCTTCAGTAGATTCGAGTATTGTGCTTTCGAGTATATCAGCAAATTCTTGACATAATTCAGTGTTCATATAGTCACCTCCTTTCCATTAGCATAGTATGCTTGTCTGCAAAATGTGTGCACTGTTTAAGTTGGTATAATACAATGTATAGTTGACTGAGTCAACTATACATTGTATTATAAAGACAGATACATTATAAAGGAAGGGAGTGATACTATGGAAAACAAAGAGAATTCCTTGGTCTCAGAAATAAGGAGCTTCAACAGGTTCTATACGAATATCCTAGGCTTGCTGGATCAGCATATACTTGCCAGTCCATACTCTCTGACGGAGGTTCGCATTCTTCTGGAAATCAATAAAATGAAAGATTGTACTGCCAATAAGCTGATCAGCAAACTAGCCATAGACAGGGGTTATATGAGCAGAGTTCTGAAGCGCTTTGAGGTTAATGAATTGATTGCAAAAGTAAACTCCACAGCTGATAGGCGCATAACCATATTGTGCCTGACGGCGAAGGGCAAGCAAATACTATTCGAGCTTGAAGACAGGTCGGGCAAGCAGGTGGAAAACCTGATAAGCCATTTGTCAGACAATGAGCAGCAAAAGCTGGTTGACTCGATGCAGGACATTAAGAGCGCACTGCTGGATGGAATCTACCCCGTTATTATTAGGACTTATCAACCAAAGGATCTGGAGTACATAATCAACAGGCATAGGGAGCTATATGATATGGAGTATGGTTTCGGCTCCGAGTTCAGCGACTATGTAGAAAAATATGTACTTAAGTTTAATGAGCACCATGATGAAAGTAAAGAGAACATTTGGATAGCAGAAGCAGATGGGAAGCCAATAGGCATGATTGCTATTGTGAGGGCGGATGAATCAACAGCGCAGCTTCGCTGGTTCCTGATAGAACCACACATGCGCGGCATAGGACTTGGCTATAAGCTAATGAAAACAGCTATAGATTTTTGTAAAGAAAAGAAATACAAGCATGTTTTCCTTTGGACAGTAAGCATCCTGGAAGCAGCCCGCAGTCTTTACAAACGATTTGGTTTTGAGTTGACCGAAAGCAAGGCTAACGAAAGCTGGGGCGAGCACCTGATGGAAGAACGATGGGATCTGGATTTATAAGAGGGGTGCATATTCTTATCAGTAATAAGCAATGTGAGCGTAGCTAAGTATTGATAGACAAATAATTGTCTATAGATTAGAATAATATAGGGTGATGATTATGGAGAACGAAAATAAAGCTTTAAACAATAGTCTTGATAAAGCATTAAAGCTTTTGACTTATTTTAATGCTGACAGACGAATAATAGGTTTAAGTGAACTCTCAAGACTTTCAAATATACCTAAAGCAACAGTATACAGATTGATTTCCACTCTTCAAGCCCATGGTTTTATTAGTAAGGTGAGTATATTGGGCAAGGATAATCAATATAAGCTGGGACTTCGGTTTCTGGAATATGGGAAATTAGTTAGTGAAGATCTGGAAATCAGAAAGATTGCACTGCCTTATATGGAAAGGTTCAGGGACAAAGTAAATGAATGTGTGCAGCTTATAATAAGGGATAATGATGAGGCTATGTACATAGAAAAGCTTGAGTGCACGCGGGATATAAGGTTATATACCAGGACGGGCAGACGTGCTCCATTATTTGGAGGTGCCTGTCCTCGGGCTATATTAACATTTTTACCTGATGATGAAATAGATAGAATTCTCGAGTCCAGACCTTTAGTTAAAGTTACAGAAGGAACTATTGTGAATAAGATAAAGCTTATAGAGCTCATAAAACAAGATCGGCAAAGAGGTTATACTATAAGCTACGGGGAGCTGGAGCCGGAAACTGTAGCTATCGGTGCACCTATTTTTGACCATATGGGTAGTGTGATTGCTTCTGTTAGCGTTGCAGGACCAGATAGCCGTTTTACTGAAAAGGAAATTCCTTATCTTTTGGATGAATTGCTCAGAACAACAAAGGACATTTCAACGGCATTGGGTTATATCAAATAAATTGAGATGGGCTAAATAGAATAAAGCTATAAATTCAATTATGAGTTTATGGCTTTATTTTATTATGCATAAAAATTCAAATAATTTAGAAAATATTAAAAATATTCAAAAAACATATTGCAGAAAAATAAAATTAAAAATATAATGAAACTAATAATATTAAACCACTGGTTCACTAAATGAAACATAAGGAGGGATAAAATGAGAAATATCGTTGATTTGAACAGCGATGTAGGGGAAAGTTATGGAACCTATAAGCTAGGGCTAGATGAAGATGTGCTTAAGTATGTATCTTCTGTCAACATTGCATGTGGCTGGCATGCGGGAGACCCAATGGTTATGGAAAAAACCATTGCTTTAGCTAAAGAGAACAACCTAGGGATAGGTGCGCACCCCGGGTACCCTGACCTAATTGGGTTTGGAAGAAGAAACATGGATGTTACACCAAAGGAAGCAAGAAACTATTTGATTTATCAAATCGGTGCTTTGGCTGCGTTTGCCCAAGCAGCAGGAACTTCCTTACAGCACATAAAGCTTCATGGCGCATTCTATAACATGGTTTCAGCGGACGCTGTACTGGCAAAGGAGGTAGCCAAGGCTATATATGATGTGAATAAGAATTTAATAGTTCTGGCATTAGCTGGCAGCGAGCTGGTGAAGTCAGCAAAGGAACTGGGTCTTAAGGTTGCTGAAGAAGTTTTTGCTGATAGAGCCTATAATTCAAATGGTTCTTTGGTTTCAAGGAAGCTCCCGGGATCGGTAATACATGATAAAAATCTAGCTATTGAAAGAGTAAAAAGAATGGTCACTGAAGGAAAGGTCACCGCTATAGATGGAACGAATATAGATATAAATGCCGACTCAATTTGTGTTCATGGTGATAATCCTGAGGCAGTAGCTTTTGTAAAGCTTATTAGAGAAAGATTGGAGGTTGATGGAATACAAATCAAATCTATTAAAGAATTTATTTAAAAGGGGGAAAACACAATGACAACACCAAAAGTAGAGGCAAAGATAGGCGATAAAAAGAGCAAAATGTCAGCGCTCATAGGAGCAGCATTTATTATGGCTACTTCAGCAATTGGACCGGGATTCTTAACACAAACTGCGGTTTTCACAGCACAATATAAAGCTTCCTTTGGATTCGTTATCCTACTATCTATTCTCATTGATATCGGGGCTCAGATGAATGTATGGAGAGTTATAGGGATATCCGGGCTAAGAGGTCAGGATATCGCCAATAAGGTATTACCGGGACTGGGATATTTTGTAGCTGCATGTGTGGCATTAGGAGGACTTGCATTTAACATAGGAAATATAGCAGGTTCTGCTCTGGGTATAAATGTTCTGTTTGGTATGGATGTAAAGATAGCAGCTATAGTATCTTGTGTAATAGCAATTGTAGTATTTATGTCAAAGCAAATAGGTAATGCTATGGACACTTTCGCAAAGGTACTGGGCTTACTAATGATTGTAGTAGTTTCATATGTTGCATTTGTCACTCAGCCTCCTGTAGGTGAAGCGATTGTAAGAACTTTTGTACCCTTGGAATTTTCTTTCTTAACGTTGATAACATTAGTTGGTGGTACCGTGGGCGGTTACATTACCTTTGCAGGTGGCCACAGATTAATAGATGCAGGAATCACCGGAGAGGAAAATGTAAAGGAAATAACAAAAGCATCAGTAACAGGTATTATAATAGCATCAGTAATGAGAATTCTTTTATTCTTAGCTGTTTTGGGTGTTGTAGCTAAAGGTTTACAATTGGATCCTGCTAATCCTCCAGCCTCTGCTTTTAAGCTTGGTGCAGGCATGATAGGATATAAGTTCTTCGGTGTAGTTCTTTGGGCAGCTGCCATAACTTCTGTTGTAGGTGCGGCTTATACTTCGGTATCCTTCCTGAGATCCTTCTCAAAGAATATAGAAAATTACTACAGATACTGGATTATTGGCTTTATAGTTGTATCAACACTTATTTTCGTCACAGTAGGACAGCCGATAAAGCTCTTAATCCTTGCCGGTTCACTTAATGGTCTTATCCTCCCCATAACTCTTGGTACTATGCTTTTGGCATCTGGAAACAAGAATATAGTAGGTGACTACAAGCATCCCAAGTGGTTATTATGGATTGGTATTTTAGTTGTTTTAATAGCAGTATTTGCTGGCTATAAGTCAATACTCGGAATAGGTAAATTGTTCTAAGGCTTGTTTTATGAGAGGGTGCCCTTTGGCACCTTCTCTAAATTATGAATCAAGGGTGTGGTAATAATATGTACGAAAAAGGGCACTACTTAATGTCAGGTGATAAAGGCCTGGTAGTTGAATTTGGAAATGAAATAAGTGAAGCAGTAAACAAAAAAGTAAGGAATTTATATTTAGCGATTAAAAAGAGTCAAATGCCAGGGATATATGAAATGATTCCCACATACAGATCACTTTTAATACAATACAATCCTATAGAAATAGAAGTAAATAAGTTGATAGAGAAGCTTATGGAAATCGAAATGTCTCTTGACAGCATTGACCTTCCAAAGCCAAGAATAATTGAGATACCAACCATATACGGCGGTGAATTCGGAGAAGATTTAAAATTTGTGTCAGAACATAATGGGATGAGTGAAGATGAAGTAATCAAGATTCATTCATCTGTTGATTATCGTATATACATGCTTGGCTTTAGTCCCGGTTTTCCTTATTTGGGAGGAATGTCTGAAAAGATAGAGACACCCAGACTAAAAATCCCAAGAACAAAGATACCTGCAGGATCTGTAGGTATAGCAGGCAAGCAGACTGGTATATATCCCATGGAAAGTCCCGGTGGATGGCAGCTTATTGGAAAAACTCCTCTCAAGCTGTACGATCCCAAGAGTGAAACACCTATAATATTACAGGCTGGGGATTATATCAGGTTTGTACCGATAAAGAAAGACGAGTATGTCAGTATATGCAGTTTGGTAGAGAAAAATCAGTATGAGATCAAAATAGTAATGGAATAGGTATATTGAACGCACAATAGGAATTATATCAGGTATGGTGCGAATTCAATAACAACCAAGGAAACTTTTTGCGAAACTTGAATAGTAATGCAAAGGATGTTTCGCAAAACGTATAGGGAGGAAGATATGAAAGATATAGCAATTGTCAATCCCGGCCTTTATACGACTGTGCAGGACAGAGGAAGATGGGGATATCAAGAGTTTGGGATGCCTGTTACTGGAGCTATGGATGACTATTCCTTAAGGGCAGCCAACATACTTGTAGGCAATGATGAATATGATGCGGCTTTGGAAACTACCTTGAATGGACCTGAAATATCCTTTAATATTGATGCGGTTGTTGCAATTACCGGCGCAAATATGGTGCCTAGGGTAAATGGTAATATTGTACCAATGTGGAGATCTCTTATACTATCAAAAGGTGATGTGCTTTCCTTCTCCATGGTAAATGAAGGAACAAGAGGTTATATTGCTTTTGCCGGTGGCTTGGATATCCCAATTGTTATGGGCAGCTGTTCAACCTTTGTCAGGGGTGGAATAGGCGGTTATGAAGGCAGAAAGCTTAAAAGCGGCGATGAAATAAATCTAAGGAACAGCAATGTTTCTATACAGAAGCTGGCAAACAGGGTTATACCATTGCAATATATACCTGAATATAAGCAGAACTGCCGTATAAGAGCTATTCTAGGCCCTCAGGATGACTGTTTTACTGAAGAAAGTGTAGAGAAGTTTTTCAATTCTGAGTATGAGGTAACAAATGAAGCGGATAGAATGGGCTATAGACTATCAGGTCCTGCTTTGGAGCATAAAGCCGGAGCTGATATAATTTCTGACGGTATAAATTTAGGATCTATTCAGATACCCGGACATGGTACTCCTATAGTAATGATGGCTGATAGACAGACTACCGGGGGATATACAAAAATAGCTACGATAATTTCGACAGATGTGTCCTTGATGGCACAGTTAAAGCCTGGCAACAAGGTAAGCTTTGAAAAAACTGATGTCCAGGAAGCCCATAGAATCCTAAGTGAGTATGAGGACAAAATCAGTGCAATAAAAAGCTATGTGAACAGCAGCCAGCTAAAGCTTGGAAGACCGAAACGCTATAGCCTCAGAATTGAAGGTGTCAGCTACGAAGTGATGGTAGAAGAGATTGATTAACAATCAGAAAGTGAGAAATATGAATATTTCTAAAGATATAATTACCGTCATTACTGCTGCTATTATGGCAATGACCGGGGGCAAGACGAAAATTGTGATAAAGTCCATAAGGAGGACATCGAACAGGCAGAGCGATTGGGTACTTTCGGGATGGCTTAAGAAAAAAACATATTGAGTCAATTATTATTGATAATTCGAAAATCAATGTAAAGGAGACTTAAAATTGAGCAATTACCATGATTTATCGCCAAAGGAAGTAAGACAGCTGATAAGGGAAGGGAAAATCACTATACCCACATCAGGGATGTGTGGGGGTTATGCCCAGGCAAATCTTGTGATACTTCCCAGGAAAAACGCAGAGGATTTCAAGTGGTTCGCAAAAAACAATCCCAAACCCTGTCCGGTACTTGAGATCACAGAGCCGGGAAGCTACATGACAAAAAGGACTGCGGACAATGCAAATATCATTACTGATATACCGAAATACTTCATTTATAAAAACGGCGTAAAGATTGATGAATGCACCAATGCTGAAAAGTATTGGAGGGAAGATATGGTCTGCTTCCTGATCGGCTGCAGCTTTTCATTTGAAGAAGCGCTGATAAGGGCCGGAATAGAAGTAAGGCATATAACCATGGGCTGCAATGTGCCGATGTTCAAGACAAACATCCCTTGCAAGCCTGCAGGAATATTCAACGGGCCATTTGTAGTAAGCATGAGGCCAATAAAAGCCGACCATGTAGAAAAAGTATTTGAAATAACAGAAAAATTCCCCAATGTGCATGGAGCGCCGATTCATGCAGGAAACCCTGAAGAAATCGGTATAAAGGATATCAACAAACCTGATTACGGTGACGCTGTAACAATAAACGAAGGTGAAGTACCTGTGTTCTGGGCTTGCGGAGTTACACCACAAGCTGCTGTGGAAAATGCAAAGCCGGAAATCGTAATCACGCACGCACCGGGACATATGTTCATTACAGACATTTTAAATGAAGAGATAGAAGAAAAGCTGTTTTAATTTGAATACAAAATAAAAAAGGACTCCGCTCTATGAGCGTCAGCCCTTTTTTTTATATCGAAATTTTAGAAATATGCTATTTGGCGGGAGTATGTGGGAATCGAACCCACCCATGAGGCTACCAACCCCAAACACTGGTTTTGAAGCTCTGTAGGTGTAGAATTTAATAAAAGTGAAAACTGTTAGAATGTAGGGAATGTCTATATTAGAATAGCCACCAACTTTATTAGTTGATGGCTACTTTTATTAAAAATTATTTATGAAGTTAGAAAAATGTTAGAAAACTATACTGGCTAGTTATGAGTTATAATTCAATTTTATTGTTCTCAATACTTTTGTTTGTAAAACCAAGCCAATTATACTTGTTCTCGAAGTAATTCACGGTTTCTTTGACTATAGTTGAAGCTCCAACAATGCTTGCCCCGCTTACGGTTAATAAATTATTACCTGTTATTAATCCGCCTAATGTAATAGGTATAGATATAATGGTAGACATGCTTGTCCATCTTTTTATTTTTGGGAAAATACGTTTAATTCTTTTGTTAATTTTCATCTTTTCATTACTAAATTCATTTTTAATTATAGCTGGGTCTAGTATGCCATCATAAGAATTTTTTGCATTAATTATTCTTTGAGTAATATTTTTTACTTGTAGTATCTCATCATAATTTCTCCAGGACATCATTTTATAAGTATTTTTCTCAATATCGGTAAGATAGTTATCCTTACATGGTATTAAACTCTTACATATGTTACACTGTAAATCGTCGGCATAAGCATAATTATGCAATGTTAATTCGTTAGGAATGACAACATCAAAAACGTTGCTAAAAGAATTAATATAATTAGGATTTATGCTAGTGGGTAAGCCATCTAACCCAAATTTCAAATTTAAGTATTTTAAAGCTTTATTATTAAATAAACAATTTGCATCAAAATGTTTTGTTAAAAACAGACTAGCATAAATAGACCATAAATATGCACCACAATACTCCTCGTCATCAATACATATTGCATTAGGTACACCCTCTTCGCCCTTTTTAACATGTTGGGGGAATATCTCAAGTAACTTTTTTGAATCATGTTCGACAAGCTTGTCGATATAATCTTTATAATGGTTAGAAATTATATCGTTTGGGTTAACAATATCTAGCACACCCTCAGAATTAATTATATCAAAAATTAGTTTAACTGCAGGTGCTGCCTTATCTGTTTTTAATAATTCTTTATCATTTATAGATTCCCATATTGCAGGTGTAATAATGATTTTATCAGCCCATAGCAATGTTGAAGGGTTTGAAAAAAGCCAATCCAAGTCAAAACTGCAATTAACACAAGTACCTAAGTCCTTTCCTATAGCTAATCCTGTTACTAATACCTTATTCAATATATCACCTCATATTAAAAAATAATGATACAGATAAAATTAACTATTTCATAATACTTCTAATTCAAAAGATTTATGTTGCATGTCAATTCCTATAATGTATCCTATTCTGGGCATATCAGTGATGATGTGCTTTATTTCATGCAAAAAAACCTTGCATTGAGTCTCGTAGTTTATATTTCCATTAAGCACCAGGAGATATCCCTTCCGATTGCTTCGATAAACAAATCCATAAACAGACTGAGAAAGATTGAAAGCTATAGAAACCTTTATGTCAAATGCATTCATTACTTCATGGAGTGGGATAGACTCATCCAGTAGTGCTTTCAATAAAGGTGTCTCTAGTACATTAAGTATCAGGCACAGAGGTTGCAAAGGTATTAGTTAACTAAACCATTAACTATTATTATTCTACCATATTTCTACATATTAAGAAACGTATCTCAAACGGCTTGTTTGCAGAATAGCTCTAATGCCTGACATTTACCTTATTAAGACAATGACCTTGTGAGTTGCTATGATGATGGGCATCCATTTAACCCTAGTACATTCAGTGGATTATTCGGGGATATATTAAAAAGGAATAAACTGCCTCAGATAAGATTCCATGACCTGAGACATACAAATGCAACCTTAATGCTTAAGAATAATATCCCTGCAAAAGTAGCTTCTGAAAGATTGGGACACTCAACTATAGGAATTACCCTTGACCTATATAGCCATGTATTAAAGGAAATGCAGGAGGAAGCTGCAAACAAAATTGCTAATGCTATATTCAAACATGAAAAAGGCACTATTTGAATATAGTGCCTTACTTTTATTATATGTTTATGTAGGGAGGCTTATTTATAACTCCTGAGTATACTATTTCAAAGTAGGATTTATCATTAATATAAACAAAGTAAGGGTTAGTAACTGTGATACGTACTCTATCATTTTTATCTTCTATTAGGCCCACACAGAGGAAGTTAAGAGTTCTCTTTTTAATTTCATTATTTATAATGCTGATGAATCTTCTCACATCATCTACATTAGTTCTTTCAGCATAGAATGCTTGGGGTAAATATAGATAAGTATCTTTATCCTCAACTTTTAAATTAATAAAACCATATTGCCCATCATTTATAAATTTAGCACTTTCAATAATACCATATAGCATTTTATTTTGTCCTAAGAAAGCACTCGCATAATTAGCATCAATACTATTTAATCTAAACCGCTGTTTTTTATCATCTAGCACATTGTCTGCTCCAGGTAAATATCTATAACCTGCAGCAGTCTTAATTCCACCCTTCTTTACTTTGCGAGTAGTCTTTTTCTTAGAGTTTGTGTTTACTTTACTATGGTCTGTGTTCAGGTCTTTACTTTTTCTTTTTAACGATTCTAATATCCTATCCTCTGAAATATCAACATTTACATAACTGCCATAAACACTATTTCTTGTAACACTGCCCTTATAGACAACAAATAAGGGACAATCATCTTTATGAGCACTGCCTTCTTTATTCCAAGTACTAAAGAACTTTTTTCCATCTGTTCTTTCGGTGAACTTAATGTGAGCCTCACATCCAGGGGTAATACAGAATAGATTGTACTTATACTTAGTATCATAATCATCCTGGTCTAAATCTTCGTAGTAGATGTTTCTTTCCTCAGTATCTGTTTTATAAAGAGCATACGCTATCTTGGTCGCCATGTTTATATCCCCCCATAAATATTTATATTATAAGAATATGATATAATACATAGGAATATTTATAAAATTCTGAAAATAAGCATAATATGTAATAATTGCTCAAAAATGGTCAATATATGTAAGAGTAAGGATGTTATGCAAGTATAAGCGGAAAAGCTTTGAATATCTGGCAACACATGGAGTTTACTGTACGTTAGAAAAATGTTAGAAAAACAAATAAAAAAGGACCTCACTCTATGAGTGTCGATCCTTTTTCTTATCTATATAAATTTAGGAAAACGCAATTTGGCGGGAGTATGTGGGAATCGAACCCACCTATGAGGCTACCAACCCCAAACACTGGTTTTGAAGACCAGAGGGCACACCAGCACCCATCTACCCCCATAATATCAATATTATCGGCAGTTTCTTGGGAATTTATTTGCCTCACACATTTAAAGATGATATCATAATCCATTTTAAAAAGCAATGGCGGGCAATAGCAGAAAAGCACGTAAAAAAACCGAAACTTCTATGCTTATGGCAGATAGCCTCTTTGAAGCTGAGTCCACCTTGCTAGAGCTTCGGTTTGTTTCTATCATTGACGAAACCTATCAGGAGAATGGGTAATTTCATGCTTCATCTGCTCGATGATTCTTCTTACCATCTCGCCGCCTACCTTGCCGCACTGCTTTGCTGACAAGTTGCCCTTATAATCCTCGGTAAAATCTATTCCAAACTCAGAGGCGATGGACTTTTTCAGGTTATCCATTGCACCCTCGGCTTCAGGTATGAGAATCCTTGTGCTTCGCCTGCCAGTTCTTTTTCCGGTAATAGTCTTATATGTTATCTCTGTGTTTTTTGCCACCATAAAACACCACCTTTCAATATTAGTATTCTATGGATTTTACTTTTACATGAGTTGAAAATTTAGGATAAAGAAAAAGAAAATTGAAAAGCTACAATATAAAATTAGTAAGCACATATACAGTGAGTGGTAATGTAAGAATGCTTAGCAGCGTGGTAATAAATACTCCAACTGAAGCAAACAATGGTTCTGAATCAAATTGGCTTGCAAAAATTGCATTTGTTGCGCCTGAAGGCATTGAAGCCATTATAGTGCAGATTGATATTACCATGGCATTAAAACCCATGAATTTTAAAGAATAGGCTGTTGCCAAAGGGATAATGACAAGCTTGATGGAGGATACCAGATAAACTTTTTTGTTTGAGACAAGCTTTGAAATATCTATTTCAGCAATCAATGCTCCTATAAGAAGCATTGAAAGGGGAGCAGTCATTTTTCCGGTCAAGTCCATTGCGGTTTGAAGGGGATAAGGAAGCTTAAGCTGGAACGCGAACATTAAAAGTGCAATGAAAGATGAAATTGAGCCTAAGTTAAAGAGCTTTTTCAAGTCTATCTTTTCCTGCCTGTCGAAAAGCAATATGCCATAAGTCCAGAGAAAGGTTGTAAATACAAGGTTTACAACAGTTGCATAAAAGACACCTATCTCTGCAAAAAAAGCCCTGGCTACGGGATAACCCATAAAGCCGACATTTCCAAATACGATAAGGGAAATGAACACATTAGCAGTCTTTTTATCAAAGTGCAGCCACTTGGCTGTGATAATACAAAAAATTATAACCAACAAATAGGATACTATTGTAATTACCAATATGCTGATCATGTTCGGGAGCACTTCGCTGGTTCTCTCAAAATTGGTTGATGAGACTATAAGGGCAGGGAGCGCAATTTTCATCAGTAATACTGAAATAGAATCCTGAACGCCAATATCAATAATCCTTTTCCTTTTTGCTGCAACTCCTATGAACATGATAATGAATAATATTAGTATCTGACTTATAGCGGTATTAAAATCCATATATACACCCCGGATATTATTCTATGCAAAATATTGTAATAAAGTTGCATTATAAAAATAAATATATCATAGATTTATATTGATGTACATAAACAGGCCCTGGAAATCTTGAGTTGAGGCAAATAATTAAGCAGTTTTGGGGGATGGAGAAAAATGGTTGATCACAGTAAGGACGATGGTTTTCTCAAGGAAGTATGTAATCTGAATGAAATTCTGGTACCGCTTGTAAGCTCTTACAGGCTATCAGTCGGTGCTGCAGAGGAGTTCAACAGGATTTCACTGGCTCACCGCAAGGATGTTGAAGATGCAATAGATCGTGCGGATGATTTGGGGCATTTGATAGATGAGGTGCAGAGAAAGCTTAAGAAGTATATGAGAAGGTATTTTGTGGAGC
This sequence comes from Clostridia bacterium, assembly GCA_035628995.1. NCBI lineage: Bacteria > Bacillati > Bacillota > Clostridia > Clostridia bacterium. The sequence continues at coordinate 106,068 of DASPIR010000021.1, forward strand.
TTGACTACAAGCTGGAATATATGGAGGAAATCCGTGAAAAGGCAGAAATGCGTGAAAAACTGGGGTCTAAGCTGAATAAGCTGTCAGATGGGAAAAAAGGGGATGTTTGAAGTAATTCAAACATCCGCTTATGCATAAAACCACTCCGTTCTAAATAGTTTCCTGAAGCCTTGCAAAATCTACAGAAATTCTATATATTAAGCATATTTGCAGCCGCACTAAGAAAATCATCAAGCTTATCCACTTTGTCACCGCCCCCTTGGGCTGTCCTGGCGTTCCCGCCGCCTTTTCCGTCAATAATGGGGAATACCTTTTTTAAAAGGTTATTCATGTCTATGCTTGCGTCCTCGGAGCGGGTGAACAAGACTTGAGCGGTTTCGTTCCTGCATGCCAATAACACTATAGTGCCAGGTGATTGTGTCAAATACTGCGCAAGCAGCTTAGCATCATTCATGCTCCTGCCTTCTAGAATCTTACTGATTAATTTTAAGCCGCCCACCTGATTGCTTTCTGCCAATAGCTGTTCGGCTTCGTATTTTATAAGCTCCTGTGTTGCAGCCGATAGCTGCTTTACTGCAATTCTGTAATCTGCCTGCAGCTTGCCGACAGCTTCTACAATGTCAAAATCCCGCACTGATAGTTTTTCTCCGAGAGCTCTTGTGATGGAATTCTGCAGGCTGTAGTCTTTCAATGCTCTATAACCGCATACAAAAGTGAATCTGAAGCCGCCTTTACATTTTTCCCAATTTATAATCTTTATCATACCGACCTCTCCGGTCGCACCCACATGGGTCCCGCCGCATGGAGAGTAGTCGAATTCCTTCACTTCAACTATCCTGATATTCTCAGAAACCTTTGGTTTCTTTCTCAAGGGTATGCTCTGCAGTTCCTCGTCAGTCACTATTTTTGCTGTTACAGGAAGGTTGCTGTAAATTATAGCATTTGCCATATTCTCAATTTGTGGCATATCACTGTCGTTGAAATTCTCTATGTTGATTTCTATACTTACAATATCCTTGCCCAAGTGGAAGCTGTCGGTACTGCCGTTCAGCAATTTTTCAAAGCACTCAGACAATATATGCTGTCCGGTATGCTGCTGCATGTGGTCAAAGCGCCTGGGCCAATTGATCAAGCCCTTAACCGTTTCCGATTCCAGCGGCTTATCAACTATATGAAGCAGCTGTCCATCCTTATCAATGACCTGTAGTACATTTACATCATTTAAATGTCCGGTATCAGAAGGCTGCCCTCCTCCCTCGGGGTAAAAGGCAGTCTTGTCCAGCACAACTCCATATTTATCATTAAAGGGTATTACTTCAACAACTTTAGCATTGAACTCTTCTAGGTAAGGATTATCATTAAACAATCGCTCAGTTTTCATATGTACCTCCAATATAATTTGTCTTTAGTCTATCACTACGTATCCTAGTATTCAACTTTTACTCATAATTATTAACATGCATGACAAGCTGGGTCAATTTCTGGTACAAAGCATACTATGTAATAGAAAGGAGCAAAGGGGGGTAGGTTTATGAATCTAAATGAAACGGTGGTAATACCTATAATAATGTCTTTAGTAGAGATGGCAAAGGGGCTTGGGCTTCCCGGCAAGTTCTCGGCATTAGTAGCTGTAATTGTAGGGGCGATTATTGGGGTTTTCTTTGTGGAACCTGGTTGCCTCAGCGCGGGGCTATTTAAGGGCATTGTGTATGGGCTTTCAGCATCGGGACTTTATTCCGGCACAAAGAACACTTTTCAACAGGTAAATCAGAGAAAAAAAAGGAAAAGTAAATAAAGTATCAGCTCTTAAAGTTAAAGAGCAATTTCCTAAATGGTGAGTATAAAGCGGGCTCCTAAGCAATAATATAAAAGGAAAATATGGATAGTATAAGTACTAATATTAGCTTTATATGCCATATATGGACAGGAAATAATAAAATGAATAAGAAGAGGGTTTATTTAGGAGGCTTTGCCTTTTCGCTGCTGTTGGTGCTTTTAGCAGTATCAGTATTTACATTTAGATACATGAAGGGTTTTTCATTGCAGCAGTTGAAGGCAGCAATAGAAAGTTTGGGAGGCATGGCCTCTGTGGTTTTTATAGTGATGTGCACAGCGCGGGGGTTGGTTTTTATACCCTGTGGAGTGCTGTCCGCCCTGGGTGGCCTGCTTTTTGGGCCGCTGATGGGCACTGCTTTTACACTTATTGGACTAACTGCTGGCGCTGCCATCACTTTCTATCTGGCCAGAAGCCTCGGAAAAAGCTGGGCAGAGCGGACCTTGGGGCACAAATATGACAGGTATGAGGGTTATATATCAAAGGATTCCTTTTACAGCATATTTCTAATGAGGGTCGTGCCTATCCTGCCCTTTGATGTTGTGTCCATCATAGCAGGAATGTCGAGGGCCAGAGCGGACAAATACATATTGGCCACCTTGGTTGGCTCTTTACCGGGTATATTTGTTTACGTTTTTTTTGGCGATTCTGTCAGGAGCCTGTCCGTAAGAAGAGTTGCTTTCTCTGCTGCCTTTATTGCGGTTTTTGCGCTTATGCCCTTTTTCTATAAATATTTAATGAAATTAATAAAAAAAATTGCTTAATATGATCGATGCTTATGCTCAAATTCTGGTAGTATATATTTATCCTCCTGAGGTTAAATTAAACTTAGGAGGTGAACTGCATGGGAAATAATACATCCAACAATGGTCAAGAAAGAAGAACGACAGGTACTGGAGTGTTAGGTTTTGTTATCAGATTTGCAGTTGCTGCAATAGTACTTATGGTTACTGCTTATTTTGTTCCGGGATTCAGAATACGTGGAGGCTTTACAACAGCGCTTATTGGTGCTCTTGTGATAGCAGCAGCTGATTTCCTCATCGAAAAACTGTTTAGATTTGATACATCTCCTATAGGCAGGGGTATCTCAGGCTTCCTTGTATCGGCTGCGGTTATATATTTCGCACAATATTTAGTGCCTGGTATGGAGGTAAGCCTGTTGGGAGCTGTAATAGGAGCGCTGGTAATTGGTCTTATTGACACTATATTGCCAACAAGATTTATGTAGTATTCAAATAGCTGCTTTATGCAGCTATTTCTTTTAGAAAAACTTTTGTGGTGGTAAATTGCAAATATATGGTATATAATCTAGTTTGTAGAATTACTAAATGGAATATAATGTATCTAACATAGGTCTTAATGGAGGGATTGAATTGAAACTGACTGTATTAGGCAATTACGGACCTTATCCAAAAGCTGGAGGCGCTTGTTCGGGTTTTCTGATAGACAGCGGCAGTACAAAGGTGGTATTGGATTTTGGGAACGGGGTTCTAAGCAGGCTGCAGCAGTACATAGATATTGAAGAAATATCGGCTATTATACTTTCGCATCTTCACAGTGATCATATGAGTGATGTAATGATACTTCGCTACGCTGCAGATATTAAGCTAATGAGGGGTGAAATGGAAAAACCGATAAAAATCTATGCCCCAGCAGAGCCCATTGAGGAATTCAACAGGCTAAAATATAAGCAAGCCTTGGAGGTTATTGCGATTGACCCTGCAGAAAAGCTGGAGATTGGTGATCTTCAGATAAGCTTCAGAGAAATGGTTCATGGCTACAAGAACTATGCTATATGCATAGAAAAGGACTCGAAAAAGTTCGTATATTCAGGGGATACCAGCAAAAATGATGGACTTGTTGAATTTGCTAAAAACGCTGACTTGTTCATTTGCGAAGCAGGCCTGCTGGAAAGGGACGAAAAGTTCATAAGAGTTATGCATCTTACGGCAAGAGAGGCGGCACAGATTGCAGAAGATGCAGGGGTAAAGAGGCTGCTGCTTACGCATTTTCTGCCGGACGTGCAGATTGGAAAATATGTTCAGGAAGCGACTCAGGTATATAACGGGATTCTGGAAATAGCAGGAGATAATAAGAGTTATTTTATTTAGCTGTCAAAACAGGCATAAATGAAGCGTTCCGTGCTTTATTTATGCCTGTTTGTTATAGGAGAAGGGATGATCACATGAATACATGGATATTCGAAGAATATCTAAGTCTTCCGTTAATATTGTGCAGCATGTATAGAGCGAATACAAAGAAAATACCGCAAATATCAAGAAAGAAAATACAATTTGGAAACGATGAGTATCAGTATGCTATAGTTATTAATGCATTGAAAACGGCTGAGCCCAAGAAAAATATCATCTTTTTCATCCATGGAGGCGGATGGGCTGCGGGGAGTGCTGAAAGCTTTACCTTTGTAGGCAGCTTCTTTGCAAAATTAGGCTTTAACGTTATATTGGGCGGTTATAGGCATACTCCCAAATACAAGTACCCTGCACAGCTTGAGGATATTTGTGAAGGTCTCGCAGCAGGTATAAGGACATTAAAAGAACAGGGCGTAGCAGTTGACCGGGTCATAGCGGCTGGTCAGTCTGCCGGTGCTCAACTTGCCGGGCTGCTTGTTCTTGATGAAGGGAATCTCAGAGACTATGGTTTAGATCCAAGGATTTTTTCTGCAATGATACTAATAAGCGGCCCAATGAATTTTGCCGGTTGTGATGCAAAACAGATAAAACTGGGTCTGCATGGATTTCTAAGAAATGAAGAGGATTATGCTGACGCCGATCCTATAAGACGGGTGAGAGAGGATAATAAGCAGCCTGTTCTTTGCATTCACGGTAGAAGGGATCCAATAGTGGATATAAAGAACTCTATTAGTTTTTACAATAGCATTAAGGGCGGCTTTGAGGAAATTTCAAGACTGATAATTGCAGAAGATAAACATCATATTGACCTGTTAAGGATGTTTATGAGAAATACTGATGAGACAAAAGCATTAGTGGATTTCCTGTATAAAATTGAGAAAAATGTAATTAAATAGAAGGATATTGAAAGTTTTGGTAGAAACCATATTAGAGGTCACAAACAAAGATATGGATGTGGAATATGGTGGAAATTAACCAAAGCATTGATAATAAGCCGGTCGGATATGATATGGCGGCCTTCGCCTTCTCCTTCTTTTGCGGCATATTGGCTGCGAGCATTATATTACCTGGTATGCTGATTATACTGGGTAGTTTTTTATTGTCTGCAGCTGTTTTGTTTCTGAACAGGAGAAACAGGACAAACCTTAAGGCTGCTTTTATGCTTGTGGTTTTTTTGGGAGGAATGCTAGACTATAGTTTGTCTATTGGATTGGGCAGCAAGCTTGGTGTATTGGATGGAAAGACAGCGGTTTATGAATGTGTGATTACTGGAAATGCAGCAGAAAAAGGAGATTACTTGCAGTATCCGGCTAAATGTTTGACAGTTATCCATGAAGGGAAGCATTACAACTTTAGCGAGAAGGTCTTTTTAAAGATAAGCAAAGAAAACTCATTTAAATTCGGGGATCAAATAACCTTGAAGGGCAAATGCTCGGATATGAAAGGAAAGAGGAACCCGGGTGACTTCGACTATAGGCTGTATTATAAAAGCAAGGGTATAAGCAAGTTAATAATTGCAGATAGTGCCTCTCTATTGAGAAAGGACAGCATAGGAATTTTTGCGAAGCTGCTGTACCTGTCCAAGGAGAAGGTCAGGAACACTATTAATGAAGCTTTACCTGAAGAAGAGGCAGCAATACTTGTCGGTATAATAACCGGAGACAAGGCTGATATTGATGAGGACACCAGGGATGCCTATATGAGAACAGGACTTTCACACATTCTCTCAGTCTCAGGTCTCCACGTAGGGTTTCTCATGCTGATGCTTACATACGCAATGATGCCCTTCAAATTGGAGAAGAAGCTTCAAGGACTTATTATTTTTTTAATAATAACTTATTATGTACTGTTGATTGGTGCCCCACTGCCCTCTGTAAGGGCTCTGCTGATGCTTGCGGTGCTTTTGGCTGGCAAGGCTGCAGGGCGTAATTATGATCTTTTGGCGTCGGTGTCCTTTGCCGGCATGCTGATGCTTGTGATAAAGCCTCTGGCGGTGTATGACCCGGGCTTTATGATATCCTTTGGAGCAATGTACTCTATTGCACTTCTATATCAGCCTTTTTACGGCATGCTCCGCTGCATACCATCGGCACTTAGAAGTACTGTGGCACTCTCTCTTTCTGTATGGTTAGGCCTTGCGCCTGTATTAGCATATTATTTCAACTATATTTCTGTTATCAGTATAATAATAAACATTATTGCAGTTCCTTTATCTATGGTAATTACTATCGCTGGATTCGTGGGGGTGTTCGTAGGAATAGCATCCAAGGCTCTGGCACTTTATATATTTTCTGTGGATTACTACCTTATAAGCCTGCTGACATACATAATCAAGACGGCTTCTGAGCTTCCGATAGCAGGCTTTCACATCCCAAGCCTACCTATATATATCTATGCTTTGTATTATGGAGGTATTTGTATAGGGCTTGGTTACACAAAGTCAGCATTTTTCAGGACTTATATAAGTCGGATTACAATAGCATATCTGCTTACAGTTGTTATTGCACTGTCGTTCTATAGCCTGCCGTCAAGAAACCTGAAGCTGGTATTCTTTGATGTAGGACAGGGGGATAGCTGCTGCATCAGCATTCCTGGGAAAAAGGTGGTGCTGGTTGATGGAGGAGGCTCATCACAGAAGGTCGATTACTACTACGATGTGGGAGGCAAGATAACGCTTCCTGCGCTTCTGCATCAGGGAATATGGAGGATAGATACAGTAATAGTCTCCCATTTGCATGATGATCATATGGAGGGTCTCTTGAAGGTAATGGAGGTGTATCCTGTGAAAAACCTCATACTGCCAAAGGTTTCTGCCGGTAAGGATAGTATTTCCAAGAATAGCGGTGCATTATTGGAGCTGTGCAATAGAAAAGGAATAAGAATTTATAGGCTTGGAAAGGGAGATTATATAAGCTTGGGAGGAGGAGTCAGGATGGACTTTTTGCTTCCGGGAGATGAGGCTAAGTCAGACGAAAATGAAAACTCATTGGTAGGCAGGTTGACATATGGGGGTTTTCATGCGCTGCTTACGGGAGATATAGGGAAGGAAACGGAGGCTGAACTCCCTGCTGGGGTTATTGAGTCAAGCGTGCTGAAGGTGCCTCATCATGGCAGCGGACGCTCTTCTTCTGAAGAATTTCTTGAAACAGTCAAGCCTAATATCAGTGTGGTTTCTGTTGGAACGAACAACTTTGGGCACCCTTCAGCAGAGGCACTGAAGAGGCTAAGCGACAGCGGCAGCCTTGTATTCAGGACAGATGAGTCAGGTGCTGTTATAGTTACTACAGACGGAAATAGTGTAAAGGTAAAGACGGTAAGATGATAAATAATTAGTTGCGTGTTACGCGTTTCGAGTTGCGCGATTTTTTGATACGTGGCTTGTGCGTTGAAGGGGTACTCTTGTCGTTATGGGTCATTCTGAGCGCAGCGAAGAATCTTATCTCGGTGAGTATAACCCAAACAAATACTCTCAAGTATTCCTTGATGGTCTTAGATCCTTCACTATGTTCAGGATGACATTCCTGAAAACCAGATATCTATTGCCCAGAGTCCAAGTTATATATTATAATTTAAAAGGAAGCAATAAAAAACAGGTAGGGTGATGAAGTTATGAGCTATAGGCAGCTAATGAGTGATATTAAGAACAACAGCATCAAATCAGTTTACCTTATATACGGCAGCGAGACTTATCTTATAGACAAAGGCTTGGAAGCACTGAGAAATGCAGTGGTTACTTCTTTCCCCGAGCTTAACTATACACAGCTGGAAGGAGAAAAACTGGATGCCTCTGAGTTTTTGGCAGCTTGTGAGACCTTTCCCTTCGGTTCTGATAGAAGGCTGGTGGTGGTCAGGGATTTGGGAGTATTGAAAAGCAAGGGTGATGGGGAGGAAGCAACAGCTCCTGGAAAGGACGCGCAGCCTTTTATAGATGTGGTAGGAAATATTAGTGATACCACATGCCTTGCTCTTATTTCCTATGGAGGTATTGATAAAAGAAAAAAGCTGGTCAATGAGCTGAAAAAGCATGGAGCGGTATATGAATTTGATAGGATAGACAGGGATGAACTTGCCCAGTGGATAAGGAAAGGCCTTGGCAAGAGTGGTAAAAGCATTGGTTCCAGGGAGCTGGACCATTTTATAAATAGTATAGGCTATTTAGATAAAAACGGAAGCAAGACTATGTACGATGTTGAGAATGAAATAAAAAAGCTGGTAGGCTTTGTTGGCAATTCAACTGACATTCTGATGACACATATTGAGGCTGTTGTTCCACGAAATATTGAGAATGATATATTCAAGCTTATAAATGCCTGTTCTGAAAAGGATGTTGACCGCAGCCTCAGGCTGTATGGTGATATGCTCTTAGAGGGGGAGAACAGCTTTGGGATACTGGGTCTGCTTTCCAGACAAATAAAGAATATGCTTGAGGTATCTGAGCTATACAGCAAAAGGTTTGATGCGGTCAGCATATCTGCAAAGCTCAAGCTGCATGAGTATACAGTAAAGCTTTGTATAAAGTACAGTTCATCAATAAAAAGACAGGTTCTTCAGTCTGCGTTTAGAAAATGCCTGGATACAGAGCTCAGCATTAAGTCAGGCAGGATGGGGGAGCGGCTGGCTATGGAAATGCTGCTTGTAGGGCTATTTGAATAATATATGCAAAAAAGTGAAAAACCCTGAATAATCAGGGTTTAAATTTTACATTCAATTATTAAGCTGTAGCTTTCAACTTCTTGGACAATCTGGATTTCTTCCTTGAGGCTGTATTCTTATGGAGAGTACCCTTAGCGACTGCTTTGTCTATTTGACTAACAACCTTCTGGTATTCTTCCTGAGCGTCATTCATATTGCCGGTCTTTACGGAAGCTTCAAACCTTTTTATTGAAGTTTTCAAGGAGGAAACAATCATTTTATTTCTTCTTGTCTTGAATTCAGTAACTTTAATTCTTTTTATAGCTGACTTGATATTTGCCAAATCCTTCACCTCCTTCAAAATTCAATTAACAAAAGGTATTTTATCATATTAACCAAATAAATGCAAGCATATTGTATTTAATATGATTTCAATCTAAAGTGTACCCATTTTTGATTATAGTATCAACCCAAAATTCATTTTGCATAAAAACAATTACTAAAGTGCAAACTTTCAATTGTAAAAGATAAAAAAATAAAGTATTCAAAATAGATTTTTAAGGATTTTTGGAGGGATTGCTGTGGCTAGAATAAGAACAGACTTGGCTATTGAAGCGAGGGAATTCTATAACAAGCAGGAGAATAAGGGAGATATACCAGGAGTGCTGGTGGATGTTGACAAGCAGGAGGATATCACTGTCACAAGAGTCAAGGTTGTTGAAGATGTAGGTGCTCGGATAATAGGTAAGCCTAAAGGAAACTACATTACTATCGAAGTCCCTAATCTCAAAGATAATGATAAGGATCTCCATGATGAAGTAGGGAGAATGCTTGCAAAAGAAGTGGCCAGCATAGTGGAGCTGAATGACCAGTCGGTAATACTGGTAGTAGGTCTGGGTAACTGGAATGTCACCCCAGACGCATTGGGGCCGAGAGTGATAGAACATCTGCTGGTCACACGCCATATCAAAGAATATGTGCCTGAGCAGATTGATGAGGGTGTAAGGTCAGTATGCGCTGTGGCTCCCGGGGTTTTAGGAATCACAGGAATTGAGACCAGCGAAATAATCAAGGGAATAGTAGACAGAGTAAAGCCAAATCTTGTAATAGCCATTGATGCTTTAGCCTCGAGGAAAATGGAGAGGGTGAGCACCACCATCCAGCTTGCGGATACAGGTATAAATCCGGGGTCCGGAGTTGGCAACAACAGGAAAGAGCTGAGTCAGGAAAGCATGGGTGTGCCTGTGATAGCTATTGGAGTTCCGACTGTTGTAGATGCGGCTACCATGGCTAACGACACCATTGATTTGGTGATAGATTCCCTTATAAGTGAGTCCCCTACTGGCGGAGAGTTCTACAACATGCTGAAGACTATGGATAGAAATGAGAAGTATAAGCTTATAAGCGAAGTCATATCCCCATTTATAGGTAATCTGATGGTCACCCCGAAGGAAATAGACAGGCTTATTGATGATGTAGCAATAGTAATAGCCAATGGGCTCAATCTCGCACTGCACCCCAGCATCGGCCCTGAGGATATGGATAGATATCTTAGTTAAAAACGGTGAGAGCCGTTTGAGATAAATAAGAGCACCAAAATAAGAACAGCCATATCATAGCCACGTATAGGTATACGTAGAAGAATGTGACAGAAAGGAACGGGTACCACTGAACACACGGATGTTCCACGGATTCCTACGGAATTACATGGTTAATTTTACATAATAATAGCGACATTATCGAGTTTTGATACTTACTTCTTTATCGATTATTACTTATGTTCAGAATATTTTTTCCCGCCGTGTATTTCGTGGATTTCAGTGTTTTTTCAAAGAAAAACCGTGGTACCCGTTCCCCCGTTCCATTTGTTGGCAATCTCAAAACGGCAAAAGCCGTTTTTTTTATTTGCATTCATATATTAGGACAGTATGGCATATAAGTGTAAACAGGCAAACTTAATTTGTTCCGTGAACAGAGTTATAAGGTGCGGAAGAAAAGAGGTGTATTGGTTGAACAAGAAATGGCTGTTTGCTCTTTTTGTCATACTGGCAGTCGCAGTAATGTTTTTCTTTTTCAAATGGTTGTATACTCCTGATACTTATACCGGCTCGCATAGAAGTGATATGGGCCCGTCTGACAGCAATTCAACCGATGCCGTCGAGGTCTTTAATTATGATATTGGAAAAAGGCTGAAGATGGAGGAATACTCCAATAATCTCTCAATACAGTTGATCAATACTGTAATAACCAAGGCTAAAGTGAGCTATGAGATGGATTACGGCTGTCCGATGCCGGGGCTTTTGGCTTCAGCTGCAAGCAGCTTGACAGATGGACTTCATACGGATATGAGCAATCCTATTACATATTTGAATATAGCCTTTACAGCCTTCAGTCAGTATGATCCATCCACTTTCATATTTGCAGGAAACAATGGTGCTGAGACTGCTGGCAATGCAGATCCTGCCAATGTTACCAATTTTGAGGATGCACCCGAAGGGGCGATTTATTTCAGCGAAGAAGATGAGTATACTTCAGAGGGTTCGGCACATGGACAGCAGCCTTCGACTCCTGCCGGGACTCAAGCACCTCAGATTGCTGAAGACAAAGTCGGACTACCCGGGAAAATTGATATAGTAAAAAATTCTCCACAGGTACTTATATATCATTCTCATGCAACAGAGAGCTACATGCCCAATAGTGAGGGCAACTACCATACCCTGAATGAGAAAAATAGTGTAATAGCAGCAGGAAATGTATTAACTAAGGAACTGCAGGATAAATACAAATATAAGGTGGTTCATGACAAGACGCTTCATGATAAGCAGTCCTATGCATATTCCTATGCAAACTCATTAGTTACAATAAAAAACAATCTTAATAGGTATAAATCGTTAAATGTAATACTTGATTTGCACAGGGATGCTTTTGAAGTAAAGAGTGAAGCTGAGAAAAAAGCCAGTAAGGCAGAGTATACAGTTAACATAAATAAGAAAAGCGCTGCAAGAATCATGCTGGTCATTGCTAAAGGAAATCCAAACTACCCAGAGCTCGAGAAATTTGCGGTATATCTGAAGAAAAAAATGGATAAACTATATCCTGGATTATTCTTGAAAATTACTGTAATGCAAAGAGGCAAATACAATCAGTATTTCAGCAATCATTCTATGCTGGTGGAGATAGGGTGCATGCTAAATACAACCGAGGAAGCCCAGTATTCTGCTCAGCTTTTTAGTAAGGTACTCGGAGAAGTAATGAAAGACCTTGAGGAATAGGTGCATATGGAAAAACGAATAAGTCAAAAGAAGCAACGAAATGAAGAATTCAAGCATAAACTGCAGAAAGTATCAGCAATATTTTTCTGCATCGCTCTGCTGGTTTTTTTCATAAATGCTACAGATATGTCAACAAGAAGAATGATTATGTGCAATGATGACAAATATGCAATGGCAGTGTCATTGCAGGAGGATAATTTGCTAAGGCTTGATATTGCCGGTGAAAAGTTCTTGCTAAATATAGAGCCGGTCATCAAGGTAACTGATGCTGTTATTTCCAATTCAAAAAGGTGTTACGAAAGCGTCGTGAAAGCTGTCAGGGCTAAAATGCAGAATTCACGGAAATGATGTGAAATTGTCAATTGAAGACCACTAATTAGGAGTGTACTGCAGCCAAGCATTATACTCCTTGTGTTTTTGCAGATATATGTTTAATGTTAAAATGTAATGTGCTATAATTTATGAGATTAAAGAAATGATGGCATAAGACTATTTAAATATAGATTTTTTAGGACATGAAGGAGGAAAGCCGTTTATGGCAAGTGATAGACAAGAACATATCAGGAATTTCTGCATAATAGCTCATATAGACCACGGAAAGTCAACTTTAGCTGACAGGCTCATTGAAAAGACCGGCGTTATTTCCAGCAGAGATATGGAAGCGCAGGTACTTGACAACATGGATCTCGAAAGAGAAAGAGGAATCACAATAAAGCTTCAATCCATCAAGCTTGGTTATAAAGCGCAGGACGGACAGGAATATACCTTCAATCTTATTGATACCCCTGGACATGTGGATTTTACCTATGAGGTATCCAGGAGTCTTGCTGCCTGTGAGGGGGCAGTACTTGTAGTTGATGCTACTCAGGGTATTGAAGCCCAGACTTTGGCAAATGTATATCTTGCCTTGGACAACAATTTGGAGTTATATCCCGTTATCAACAAAATCGACCTTCCCAGCGCAGATCCTGAGTTTGTAAAGAAGGAAATCGAGGATGTAATAGGTCTTGATTCCTCTTATGCTGCATTAGTGTCTGCCAAGGAGGGCTTGAATATTGAAGAGGTTCTTGAAGGTATAGTCAAGTATATACCCCATCCGACTGGAGATGAGGAGGCACCGCTTAAAGCGTTGATTTTCGACTCTTTCTACGACAGCTATAGAGGGGTCATAGCATATATAAGAATAATAGACGGAGTACTGAAGCCGGGCATGAAAATGCGAATGATGCAAAACGGCAAGGAGTATGAGGTGGTTGAGGTAGGTACAATGAAGCCTCAATTGAACCCCACGGGAATACTTATGGCGGGTGATGTAGGCTATGTGTCTGCCAGCATCAAGAATGTAAAGGATATTCATGTCGGCGATACCATAACAAATGCGGACAATCCTTGTAAAGAAGCGCTTCACGGTTACAGGAAGGTTACATCCATGGTATATTGCGGTATTTATCCGGCTGACGGCGCTGATTATGACAATCTTAGAGATGCTCTTGAAAAGCTGCAGCTTAATGATGCGGCACTGCTTTTCGAGCCGGAAACCTCGATAGCGTTGGGCTTTGGCTTCAGATGCGGTTTCCTGGGACTTCTTCATATGGAAATAATTCAAGAGAGACTTGAAAGAGAGTACAATCTTAACCTGGTAACCACTGCACCCAGCGTAATATACCACATAACAAAAACCAACGGCGAAATGCTGGAGGTATCAAATCCGACGAACATGCCCGATATACAGGAAATAGATTTTATGGAGGAACCGATTGTAAAGGCAACAGTCATGACTCCGACAGAATATGTAGGCGCAATTATGGAGCTCTGCCAGAGCCGAAGAGGTACCTTCAAGGATATGCAATACATGGAAGCAAAAAGGGCGATTATTCATTATGAACTGCCCTTGAATGAGATAATATATGACTTCTTCGACGCGTTGAAATCCAGGACAAAGGGCTATGCCTCCTTTGATTACGAGCTTATGGGCTACGAGAAATCAGAGCTTGTAAAGCTGGATATACTGCTAAATACCGAGACTGTAGACGCACTTTCATTTATAGTTCACAAAGAAAAAGCATATGCCCGTGGAAGGTCTATGGTTGAAAAGCTCAAGAACGTAATTCCAAGGCAGATGTTTGAGATCCCCATACAAGCAGCCATCGGCGGCAAGATTATTGCCAGGGAAACAGTGAAAGCAATGCGAAAAGACGTACTCGCCAAATGCTATGGCGGGGACATAACAAGAAAGAAGAAGCTTTTGGAAAAGCAGAAGGAAGGAAAGAAGAGAATGAGGCAGGTAGGAAGCGTAGAACTGCCGCAGGAAGCCTTCATGTCAGTCCTTAAGCTTGACGATTAAGAAAACAAGGGTGAAGCAAATGAAAGAAGTTGGGTTGTACATCCATATACCCTTTTGCAGGAGCAAGTGCCTGTATTGTGATTTCAACTCCTATGAATGCAGGGAAGGCGATGCAGCTGACTATGTTGCGGCGCTTCTCCGGGAACTGGAAGCATACCAGGAAAAATACAACTTCATATATAAGACAGTTTTTATCGGTGGGGGTACTCCCACCGTTATTAATTATTTTTTGATAGGCGACCTTATGGAAAAGATTGCACCCTATATAAAGGCAGGGGCGGAAATAAGTATGGAATCCAACCCGGGGACAGTTACCTATGAAAGCCTCAAGTACTATAGAAGCCTGGGAATAAACAGGCTGAGCATAGGCTTGCAGGCATGGCAGGATATACTGCTTAAGGGGTTAGGAAGGATTCACAATACAGAGGATTTCCTGAATGCATATAGTAGTGCAAGGAAAGCAGGTTTTGAAAACATAAATGCAGACCTAATGTTCGCACTTCCCAATCAGACCTTGCCCATGTGGAAGGAAACTGTGGAGAAGGTATGTGAGCTGGGCGTGGAGCATATTTCCTGCTATAGTCTCAAATTAGAGGAAGGGACCAAACTCTGGGAAATGCATGAAAAGGACAGGATACAGCTGCCTGATGAGGAAATAGACAGGGAAATGTATAAGGCAGCTGAGGATATAATGAATGAGCACGGCTACAGTCAGTATGAGATATCCAATTTTGCACAAAAAAATATGGAATGCAAGCATAACCTCATATATTGGAGAAACGAGGAATATCTCGGGGTCGGGGCAGGAAGCCATTCCAAGATTGATGGCAGAAGGTTCTGGAATTACAGGGATATTGATCAATATAGGAATATTATGCTGCAGGGGGATCTGCCGGTTGAAGGACACGAGGAGCTTTCACAGGATGAGGATATGTGGGAAACGATATTCCTGGCGCTAAGACTTAATGAAGGACTGGATTTGCCTGAATTTGAAAGAAAGTATGGAGTGGACTTCCAAAGCAGATACGGGGGCGCCCTGGATAAGCTCACAGCCAATGGACTTGTTTTTACGGAAGCAGGCAGACTGAAGCTTACTGATATAGGAAGAGATTTATCCAATTCTGTTTTTATTGAATTTATTTGAAGCATTCCTATGAAAAATAGGAATTTTTTTTCGCAAACCTATTGACAAAAATATTTACCAATGATATTTTAAAGACAGAATTAGCACTCGATACAATAGAGTGCTAACAAGGGTGGTGAAACGGATGGACCTGGGAGAAAGGAAAAGACTTATTCTTCAAGCTATAATAGAAGATTATATAAACACTGCTGAGCCTGTCGGATCACGTACCATATCCAAGAAGTACCTGACAGGAACAAGCCCTGCAACTATAAGAAATGAAATGGCTGACCTGGAGGAGATGGGCTTTATAGAACAGCCTCATACTTCGGCAGGAAGAATTCCCTCAGACAAAGGCTACCGACTTTACGTAGATAAGATTATGAGACAGAAAACAGTTAATGAAGCTCAGAGGGAAATGATAAAGAAGGAGTTCCTTGACACCCTGGGAGAGATTGACCGTCTGGTTAAGCATGCATCCAGGCTGCTTTCTCAAATGACTCAATACACATCCATAGTAATGGCCCCACAGCTCCGCAGAACCGGATTGAAGCAGATACAGCTCATTAGGATAGATAAGGCTACTGTTCTTGCAGTAATAATAACGGATGCGGGGATAGTCAAGAACAGCGTTCTCAGGCTTGTGCAGGATGTGCATCCTGATGCCCTGATAAGGATAACAAATATGCTTAACGACAAGCTGGCAGGGTTGGGAATGGAGGACATAGAGAACTTTGACCTTGAATACATGAGAAATAATTCCATGGGTCATGGAGAGATTATAGAACAGATTGTCCCCGAGCTGATACAGACACTATTCTACTCAGATACTGCAGATGTATACCATGATGGGGTGTCAAACATTCTGAATCTGCCTGAATATAGTGATATAAACAAGGCAAGGAGCTTCCTAAATACAATGGAGGAAAAGGACCTTTTGTTCAAAGTCCTGAATGATGTCAAAGGCGATGTAAATGTAAGCATAGGAAGTGAAAACCAGCTTGAGCAGTTCAAGGACTGCAGCTTGATTACGGCAACCTATAGGATAAACGGCAAAACAATAGGCTCTGTCGGAATAATAGGACCCACAAGGATGGAGTATGGAAAAGCCATCTCAATTGTGGAGTACATGACTAACAATCTTAGTGACATGTTGACAAAGATCCTCAAACGTTAAGGTGAAAATATTAGCTTAAAGGTGGTCAGATTAATGAAGCATAAGAAGCACACTTCAGAGGAAGCAGAGCAGGTTAAAAACATGGATACCGAGGCTTCCGGGGAAATTTCCGAAACAGATGTGAAGGCTGGAGAGCAGGCTGATGATGCCTGCGCCGACAAGCCGGAAGAATGCATAGACAAAGAGGTTGAAGAACTCAGGAAGCAATCGGAGGAAAACTACAACAGACTTCTCAGGATGCAAGCGGATTTTGACAATTATAAAAAGAGAGTCGCCAAGGAAAGGGAAGAAATGTACGGCGTCGCTCTGGAAACCATTGTACAGCAGCTGCTCCCTGTGGTTGACAACATAGAACGGGCTGCGGCAGCCTTCAGAAACGATCAGCTGGATGAGAAATATATTAATGGTGTGGGAATGGTATGCAAACAGCTGCTGGAGGTTCTGGACAGGAACGGGGTCAAGGAAATTGAAGCCTTAGAGCAGGAATTTGATCCTAATATACATCATGCTGTAATGCAGGTGCCTGTTGAGAATGAGGATGAGGGAGAAAACAAGGTAAAAGAAGTATTCCAGAAGGGATACATACTAGGCAGCAAAGTAATCAGGCCAGCACTGGTAAAGGTGTCGGCAAAGCAATAATTGACTAAAATATTAAGGAGGAAAACTATAAATGGCAAAAGTAATAGGTATTGACTTGGGAACTACTAACTCTTGTGTTGCTGTTATGGAAGGCGGAGAGCCGGTAGTAATTCCTAACGCCGAAGGCGGAAGGACAACACCCTCAGTAGTAGGATTTTCAAAAACAGGGGAGAGGCTTGTAGGCCAGGTGGCAAAAAGGCAGGCAGTAACAAACCCTGATAGAACAGTAATTTCAATAAAGAGAGAAATGGGAACAGGGCACAAGGTTTCTATTGATGATAAGAACTATACTCCTCAGGAAATATCAGCTATGATTCTTACAAAGCTGAAACAGGATGCAGAAGCTTATCTCGGCGAGAAGATCACCCAGGCGGTCATAACCGTACCTGCATACTTCAGCGACAGCCAGAGACAGGCAACAAAGGACGCCGGAAAGATAGCGGGTCTTGAAGTATTGAGGATAATAAATGAGCCGACGGCAGCTTCCCTTGCATATGGCCTAGACAAGGAAGAAAACCAGAAGATACTGGTATTTGACCTTGGCGGCGGTACCTTCGACGTATCCATACTTGAGCTTGGAGACGGAGTATTTGAAGTACTTGCAACAAACGGAAACAACA